>CBDUWJ010000209.1:0-5186 GCA_965370895.1 uncultured Anaerolineae bacterium
GGCACAAACAGAGCTGCCTCCTTGCCCAGCCGTTCAGCCGCCATCGCCTCCAGATATTTGGTTGTTGGGTCCTCACCGTAGACGTCATCGCCAAGCTCCGCCTGGAACATGGCCTGGCGCATGGCCGGTGTGGGTAGGGTCACTGTGTCGCTGCGCAGATCAACCATCATGGCTCCGTTCATTTCCCTCTTCCTCCTGGTTTGTGTGACGTTGTGGGCTGGTGGCGACTCGGCCGCTTCTGTTTGGCGCGTGCTGATCAGGAATCGGCAGTAGGGATCGCCCTTGCCCTGGCGCATGGGATACTGCACCTCAACTTCGATGCCAGCCAGTAGCGTCTCTAGCCAGACCTGCCACAACCTCTCACAAGCGATGCACGCCTGGTCCACGCGAGGCAGCGCTGCGTGTTTGGCACCCTCAAAGGCGGCGCAACGCCGGACAATCACCTCAGCGTGGTTCCCGTCCACTGTGACGAACTCGGCGCGGAGCGCGCCGCCCATGAATGCTGCCCCATAGGCTTCTAGCAACTGCAGGGCGTCGGGTAGATCCTGGGCCTGGGGTTTGGACAGCGTCTTGAGCAAGGTTCGCATCTCGATGCGCCCAAACGAGGCCCGCACTCGGGCGTTGAGGTCGATAGCCGCATCCAGACCGAGATACTCCACCGCTTTGAGGAACCACTGCCCGTCCCAGTAGAGCATCAGTTTGCGCAGCATCTTGACTTTGTCGGGTTCCGAGAGGGAATAGGGTGTAGGTGTGTTGGCGTGTGGGCGAACGTTGGTGTGCATGCGTCCGCTGGTCACGCGCCTGCCTCCTGCAACTGGCTGACCACTTGGTGAATGCGGTCTAGTCCGGCGCGCAGATAGCCGTGGGGCAGGCCAAAGCTGATGCGCAGGTAGTGGTCCAGACCAAAGTGATCGCCAGGCACAATGAGCACGCTCTGCTCGCGGATGAGGCGATCCACCAATTCGGTGGAGTTCACTCCCAGGTCGTAGCGCACGAAGGCGATCGCGGCTGCCTGGGGTTCCACCAGAGAGAATGCGTCACCGTGGCTGGCCAGCCATTCCTGGAGCAACGGGAAGCCACGCCGGATGTATTCTCGGGTGCGCTGCAGGATGGCCGGACGTTTCTCGGGCGACAGGGCGATCTGGGCCAGGTGATCAGAGAGGAACGCCGGACCGATGACGGTGTACTCCTGCCGCCTCCAGAGCGCGTTCCGCAGTTCGGGCTGGGTAACGGTCCAGCCAATGCGCAAGCCCGGCAGACCGTACGCCTTGCTCAGGCTTTGCTGGACTAGTACCTTGTCATAACGGCCCCAGAAGGAGGGCGTTTCGTCGTCGCTCAGGCGTTCGGCCCCGGCATAGACCTCATCCGATAGAATCCAGGCGCCGACGCGGTCCGCGGCAGCCACGATCGCGTCCATTTCGGCCTCGGTGAGGATGTGCCCAGTAGGGTTGTTTGGGTTGCACACGGCGATGACTTTGGTTCGGTCGGTGACAGCTTCCGCCAGCTCCTCCAGATCAGCGGCCCAGCCGCGATCCTCTCTCTGGTGAAAGGGTTTGATGCTGACACCCATGTTCTTGGCGAGCCCCCACATCTGCATGTAGTTGGGCAGCATCAACACCAGCTCGTCGCCCGGCTCCAGCAGGGTCCAGGCGGCGATGAAATTCGCCTCGGCGGCGCCGCTGGTGACCAACACATTCTCGGGAATGGCGCCAGTGTAGAGAGCGCAGATTCGTTCGCGCAGTACAGGCGTGCCGTTGGTCGGCGAGTAGTCAAGGCCCATGGCTAGCAGTTGATCGAGTGACTCCGGGTCGTCCACTAACTCGTGGGCCGTCATGGGGTGCACACCGCTCTCAGAGAGGTTGTACTCGACGGCGTTCTCCCATTCGGACATCATCTTTTCCATCTCAAAGGGGTGAAAGGGCATTAGTACCTCCTATGTTTTGACCCCCAGGATTCTAACACAGGACCGGCCGCTCGGCAAGTTGTCATTTTGCCAGGAGTCATGTACAATGGGGCGAGATTGCTGATGGAGGGAAGGGCGGTCATGCCAACTCGTGAAGAAACCTGGGAACTGCTGAATGAGTATACGACTAATCAGAACCTCGTGCGCCATATGCTGGCGGTCGAGGCGGCCATGCGCGCCTACGCCTGCAAGTACGGCGAGGACGAGGATCTGTGGGGTATCGTGGGGCTGATCCACGATTTTGACTATGAGCGCTATCCCGATCTTTCAGTGGAGGGCCATCCGGTGGCCGGCGTGCGCATTCTGCGCGAGCAGGGCTGGCCAGAGGAGATCGTCCGAGCTGTGCTGGCCCATGCCGGTGAGTACACCGGTGTAAAGCCCGAGTCGCGCATGGAAAGGGTCTTGGTGGCTGTGGACGAACTGACCGGTCTTCTGGTGGCTGTGGCACTGGTGCGCCCCAGCAAGGACATCCGTGACGTCACCAAGATGCGGTCTGTCAAAAAAAAGTGGAAAGATCGCTCCTTTGCGGCGGCAGTGGACCGCGGCGAGATCGAGCGCGCTTGCCAGGAATTGGGCGTGGACCTGTGGACAGAGCACGTGCCCCTGGTGCTGGAGGCGATGAAAGGGATAGCTCGCGATCTGGGACTGGATGGACAGGCGGTCACCTAGGTTCCAGATTCTGACATGCCTCCGCACGGTCACCATGTCGTGGAGAACCAGCAGGCCCAATGCCAGAACTGGACATAAGGCCTTGCGAAAGGTCGATTGGCCGGGCCTTGGCGTCGATCGCTATCGCCCCGTCGTAATCCAAAACCGCTGGCCGTCGGTGATGAATTCCACAGTGCCCTGAACGTCGGTGCGGAAGATGGTGACGTCGCCCAGTGAGGCAAGCCGCTCTATCACGGCTGGCTGTGGATGGCCAAAGAGGTTCTCCGCGCCCACCGAAATCACGGCATAACTGGGATCTACAGCGGACAGGAACTCGGTGGTAGAGGAACCGCCACTGCCATGATGTCCCACCTTCAGCACGTCGGCCGTGAGGGGCTGACCGGACCGCAACAGAAGCTGTTCCCCGTCCGCTTCGAGATCACCGGTGAGCAGGAAGCTGGCTTGCTGCCATACCAACCGAAGCACAATCGAAGCGCTGTTTGAATCGGCCTCACTGCCGGCCATCAGACCTGGTGGTGGGTGCAGCACCTCCAGGACGACGCCTCGCCCCAGGTCGAGCCGATTCCCTGCGCAGACGGTGTCGCGGGCAGTGGCCGCCTCCTCCAGGCGGACCTGGCATTCGACATAGATCGCACTGTCATCCTGGTGGCCATTGTCCAGCCAGCCATGCACCTTATACCGGCCCAGTACCTCCGCCAGCCCGGTGATGTGATCGGCGTCGGCGTGGGTCATCACCAATAGGTCGATCGATCGGTCCCAGAAGGGCATCTGTCTGCCCAAGGCTGAGGTCAGGGCGGTGGGACTGGGACCGCCATCCACGAGGATCTGCTGGCCCTGTGGTGTGGTGATAAAGATGGCGTCGCCCTGGCCTACGTCGAGAAAGGCAACGTGTAGACGGCCATCAGGTAGCTGCAGGACGGCTAGCCAGACCAGGATGGCGGCGACCAATGGTACCGCCAGCATGATCTTTGTCGATGTCTGGGTTGTTACCCAGGTCCGAAAGCGGTCGGTGCTTCCCTGGCGACGGCGGAGAGCCCATACCACACCCAAGAGAAAACAGAAAAGGACGGCCAGCAATCCCGCAGTGGCATGGCTGGTGGGCAGTGAGGCGAAAGGTGAAGCTGCCAGCCAGCGCACGACGGCGTTGGTGTAGGCCAGGCATAACCATGGTACCCAGGCGATGACACTAGCTGCCGGCTCCAGCCAGGGAACCAGACCGATGAGGGTTGCCACGCCACCCAGGACCATGATCGGCGGTTGAACGGGCAGGATGAGCAAGTTGCTTAGGGGTGCGACCGGGGACATCCGCCCGAACATGTGCGCGGCCAGGGGGATGGTCAAGATCTGTGCAGCCACCGTGACGATGAGCGCATCGTTCAGGTAGCGGACGCCCGCCCTCGCCCGCTCCACTGAGACGACTTGCGTCAGGATCCGCTCACAAAGGCGCTCGACTGAAGGTGTGAAGAGGATCAGCCCCAAGGTAGCGGCAAAGCTGAGCAGAAAGCCTGCATCCCAGAGCGTCAGGGGGTTGATCACGGTCAAAAGCACGACGGAGACCAAGAGCGACACATAGGCTGTTGCCCGGCGACCCAAGTAGAGCGCGGTTACAAAGAGTCCGCCCATCACGCCAGCGCGGACCACAACCGGGTCGGCGCCCACCAGCAGCACATAGAGTATGATGCCAGCCATGGTGAACCAATATGCTCGGCGCTTGCCCAGCAGTCGCCCGAAGATGCGGGCGAAAAGGGCGGCTACGATAGTGATGTTGGCCCCGCTGATCACAATGATGTGGCTGGTGCCGGTGGCGTTAAAGTCGTCGTAGAGGTCGTCGGGGATGCCAGACCTGATCCCCAGCAGAATGCCCTGCATTAGAGATGCTTCTGGGTCAGGTATCATCCGCGCGATTACGTTGCGGGCATGGTCTTTGACGGCGAAGAGGGCTCTCCAGAAGGGGCTGCCCTGGCCTGAAGCAAGCCATTCGATCTGAGGGCGCTTCAGGATGGAATGGATGCCCTTGCGAGCCAAATACTCCCGGTAGGAAAAATCCTCAAAATCGGGTGGGGTTTCCAGGAGGCCTGACACGCGCAGCCGGTCGCCATAGCGGTACCCGGGAAAGCGTGGCGCGCGCACCAGCACGGTGCCACTGACTAGATGCTTCTGACCGTCGAGCTGGAGCCACTCGGTGTCGAGGTTCAGATTGGTCCAGGTGTCTTTCTCCTCTGGGTAGTCCTGCACCACGCCCTCCAGTGTGACCCAACCCTGGTCGTTGTGATGGGCTATGAATGAGGGATCATCCCAGTCGGGGACGTGCGCCTGGTAGCGGAGCGCCCCCAGGATCAGGGCCAGGGCACAGGCGCCACTCAGGACCACCACGCGGTCCTTGCGCCAGAGCAAGATCGCTGCCAGGGGGATGAGGCTGAGCAAGGCGAGTGACCGCGGCTCGACGCCCGCTGGCACCAGCCAATAATGGGCTGCGATCACACCAGCGACCCAGGCAGCGGCGACACAAACCAATGGGGGCATCAAGCTGTCCTTTCAGCCCAAGGTGCTCTCA
>CBDUWJ010000210.1:0-5178 GCA_965370895.1 uncultured Anaerolineae bacterium
CCCGGGCCCCCTCATCGAAATCGTCATCCCAATAGTCGTAGCCATCGTCAGCGTCGCCGTCACCCACGTCCCAGCCCTGGTATCCGTCTTCAAAGAGCCCATCCTCCCAGCCATAGGAGTAGATCACGGTGGTGTTGGCCATGCTCGGGGGATGCGCGCCCAGCCCCCTGTATGTGGGGCTTGGTTCGAGTGGCGCGGCTGGCCGCTTGGCGGGTTTCTGGGACTCTGCGACCTGTGCCATGCCTCCAACGACCAGCGCCAAGGCCACCAGGACCACGAACCCTGCCTGAAGACCCCGCGACCTAGAGAGCGTCTGCTGTGACTCTCTGAAGGAGCCCATCCTCCTGTACCCAGTCCTCCTCCCCTGGCCGCGCCAACCAACGACGTTGTGCCTGGCACTCCAAATCCCGCCTGGCGCGAATCGTTCAGGGGTGTGGTGCGGCATACGCCGCCCGTGGCGACTATGGATGACAACCCTGCAATAGATTGTGTTTTCGCAAAGAGATAGACTCGATCCCGTGGGGCGGGTGTCTCTACCCACCCCTGACTGTGCCGGTGGGTCCGCTTTCGGACGTTTCGTGTGTTGTACGCCCGTCACGACGGGGTTCGATGATCGGTGGGGTGTCGTGACGGATACTTGGTATGGTGGGCGGCATCATCGCCCTGCTCAGCGCCCCAGACTGCTCGCCAGCGCCGAGCCACTCGGTTTTCAGTGGCTACAGAGAGTATACCATCGTTCTGTCCAACGTGCAAGTACCGGTTGATTTCAGGTGCAACGCACCTCCAAGGTGCGTTGCACCTATTACAGTCGCAACTACTGGGCTCGCTGGTCGCGGGGGATTCGCAGTTTGGCCTCGATAAAGTCTGAATGAGACAGCTTCAGGGATCCGGCGACCTTGCGGAGCTCCTCGATCTCGTCATAGGACGCCTGGCCGTCGGCGGCGGCCACGGCAAAGAGCACGTCCAGGAACTCGGCGCGCTGTTCGTAGGTGCACTCGGCGGCAAACTCCCGCACCAGGCGAAAGGGGTCCATGAGCTTGGCAGTCTCTGACACGGCCACCTCTGTCACAAAACTTGCCTGCTGGGGCGTGACGTGCCAGTGCGCCTGCAGGGCATCCTCCATCGTGGCCATCTCCGAGCCGGTGACCTGGGGATTCACCCGGGCAATCTGGGCCATCACGCCGCCGGCCAGGCTCAATCTGCGCAGCGAGTCCTCGGGGATGTCGAGCTCGGCCTCACCCAGGTCCAGGCGGCGGCGGACACCGTAGTAGACTTTGTTCTCGATGAAATCCTGCAAATGGTCCTCGCGGTTCGGAGCGCCGGCCACGGCACGGGAGCGCCGGCCGGTCATTCCATGAACCAGGCGCGAGAACATGCCGACCGTGCCGATGCCAGTCGACTCGATGGCCGCCTTGATCTCATCCGCAGCCAACCTCTCCTCTTCGGTCACCTGTCCATCAGCCGCCATCATGTCATCCAGGGTTCTGATCGCCAACTCCTGGTCCTCCGGTGTCCTGATGGCCTCCTGCAGGTCCTCGACCAGGCGTTCGCGTTCGGCGTCGCCGACGGGGGTCTCGATATAGATCTCCAGTGAAGCCCATTGCTGGGCAGTGAGCTGGGGCACACGAAAGAGCAGGTCCTTCATGCTGTTGGTCTCGTCCAGGGTAAGCTCACCATCAACCCACGCCGCGGCGATGAGTACCTTGGCCAACGTCATAGTCAAGTTCTCGTCCGACATACAACCCTCCTTGGGCACGACGTTCAGTGCATGATCTGTTGCATTCTGCTGGGCACGCACCTCTCACCCGGAGCAGGCAACGCCCGCATTATACCCCCAATGCTCACCAGAGTCAACCGCCGGGCCGAATGGGTCTGCGAAGCAAGGGGGCCAGCCACCGTCCCATTTCGCTCAAAGGGAACCGGCGGATCGCCGCAGCGCGCGTGGCACGTGCGACCTCTGTCCAGCAGCTTCCGGCAAAGGCTAACCTCGCTCCGAGGGGATGGCTACATCCCCGTTGACCAGCGCGGATTTGGCAATTGCCGAGAGCGGGGGTGTGGGGACTTGGCGACTCGCTGAGAGCGTGGGAGCGGCGACGTGCAATCCGCCGAGGGCGGGGAGGCATGGGAGCGAAAGCGGTGTGCTGCAGAGCCTGTGAGCCCAGACCCTGGGGACTGCAAGGACCCCTAGGGGTCCGTTCCTGCCACAGCCGCCCGCAGCGCACGGCTGGCGATGAGCTTCCGCACTGACTCGATGTAGGGGTACATGACCGCGTCGTTCTCCAGAAAGGGGACGTGCTGGCGGATCAGTTCGTAGGCGGGCGCCGTTCCCTGGCCCAACCTGGCGGCAGGACCCAGCACCTGGCGGCGAAAGTCGATTCCCTGGGCGGCGGCAAAGAGCTCGATGGCCAGGATACGCTCCACATTGTCGGCGATCTGCTTGGCCTGGCGGGCGGCAATGGGACCCATGCTCACGTGGTCCTCAATGTTGGCCGAGGAGGGGATGGTGTCGGCGCTGGCCGGGTGGACCAGCACCTTGTTCTCCGAGGCCAGGGCCGCGGCCGTGTATTGGGTCAACATAAAGCCGGAGTTCAGGCCGCCGTGCTGGATGAGGAAGGCGGGCAGGGTCTCCTGGTTGCTGCACTCGTCGGTGAGGCGCGTGAGCCTTCGCTCGGAGATGTTGCCCAGTTCGACGAGAGCCAGGGCCAAATAGTCCATGGCGATGGCGATGGGCTCGCCGTGAAAGTTTCCACCAGAGAGGATCTCTGCCTCTCCCGTCTCCTCGTCGAAAAAGATGAGCGGGTTGTCGGTGGCCGAGTTCAGCTCGATCTCCACGACCCGGCGGGCATAGAGAATGGCGTCGCGCACCGCGCCGTGCACCTGAGGGATGCAGCGCAGCGTGTAAGCATCCTGTATGTTGAGCGGGTCGTAGGGGCGGGTGAAGGTGCTGTCCTTGATCAACTGGCGCAGAGACGCGGCGCACTCTATCTGGCGTGGATGCGGCCGGGCGGCATGGATGCGGGCGTCATAGGCGCTCGGGGTGCCGTGCAAGGCCTCCAGGCTCAGGCAACCGGCCACATCGGCCACGCGCGACAGATTCTCGGCCTGGACGGTGGCCAGCACGCCAATGGCCGTCATGAGGGCCGTGCCGTTGGTCAGCGCTAGCCCCTCCTTGGCCCCCAGCGTCACCGGCTGCAACCCGGCGCGGGCCAGCGCCTCGTCACCCGGCAGCCGTTCGCCCCGGTAGAGCGCTTCCCCCAGGCCAATAAGGGGCAGCGCCATGTGGGCCAGGGGCGCCAGGTCGCCGCTGGCCCCCAGGGAGCCCTGGCTGGGCACCACGGGGTAGACGCCCCGGTTGAGCATCTCCAACAACAGCCGCAGAGTCTCCTCGCGGATGCCGGAATGGCCACTGGCCAGCGTATTGGCCCGGATGGCCATCATGGCCCGCGTAGTCCACTGGTCCAACGGTGGCCCCAGGCCCACCGCGTGGCTCATCAGGATGTTGCGCTGGAGCTGGACTACCTGCTCGGGAGGGATGATGCGGTCCTTGAAGGCGCCAAAGCCGGTGGTCAGGCCGTACACGACCTCGTCTCGGGCGACAAAACCCTGTACCGCCTTCTCCGCTCGGCGGACCTTTACCCAGGCCTCCTCCGAGAGCGCCACCTTCGGCGCCCCTCCCTCTGCCGGAACCCGGGCGATGGCCATTACGTCTTCCAGGGTCTGGTGTTCGCCGTCGAGGATGATCGTTTTCACGGGGAACCTATTCGTCCAGGGGCTCAAAGCGAGCCTGGAAGAAACGGAGCTGTTCGGGCTCGTATACCAAACGCAGACCCCGCATCTGGGCCCGCGAGTCGTAGGCAGCCTTGATTGCCTCGGCAACCACGTCCATGTGTGCCTGGGTGTACACCCGGCGGGGGATCGCCAGGCGCGTGAGCTCCAGGGCGGGGTAGCGGTGATCGCCGGTCTTGGGGTCGCGTCCGGCGCTGACAACGCCCCGCTCCATGCTCCGCACTCCCGAATCGACGTAGAGCTGGGCGGCCAGCGTCTGGGCCGGGAACTGGTCCTGGGGGATGTGGGAGTAAAAGCCCTTGGCGTCCAAAAAGATGGCATGGCCGCCCACCGGCTGGACGATGGGGATCTGCCAATCGAGCAGCAATTCGCCCAGGTACAGCACCTGGCCCACGCGGGCGCGCACGTGGTCATCCTGTACCGCTTCGACGATGCCGATGGCCAGGGCCTCCATGTCGCGTCCGGCCATGCCCCCGTAGGTGTGCAGGCCTTCGTAGACCACGACCAGGTTGCGCAGTGCGTCAAAGAGGCCGGGGTCGTTGACCGCCAGCCAGCCGCCGATGTTGACCAGGTGATCCTTCTTGGAGCTCATCCAGGCGCCGTCGGTATAGCCGCAGAATTCCTTCAGGATGGCGGCAACGGACATGTCGGCGTAGCCCTCCTCGCGCTCCTGGATAAAGAAGGCGTTTTCGACCATGCGCGTGGCGTCCAGGTAGAGGGCGATGCCGTAGCGATCGCACAGTTCCCGCAGGGCGCGCACGTTGGCCAAACTCACCGGCTGGCCGCCGGCCATGTTGACCGTGCCCGCCAGGCTGACATAGGCGATCTGGTCGGCTCCCACGCGCTCGATGAGGGCCGTGAGCTTGTCCAGGTCCACGTCGCCTTTGAAGGGATGCAGGCTGCCGGGGTCGTGGGCCTCGTCGATGATCACGTCGACAAAGGTGCCGCCGGCCAGTTCCTGGTGCAGGCGAGTGGTGGTGAAATACATGTTGCCGGGTATGTATTGGCCCGGCTTGATAACCACCTGGCTGATCAGGTGCTCGGCGCCCCGGCCCTGGTGGGTGGGCACCATATGGCGGTAGCCATAATAGGTGCGCACCGCATCCTCAAGATGGTAAAAGTTGCGGCTGCCGGCATAGGCCTCGTCGCCCAGCAGGATGCCGGCCCATTGGCGGTCGCTCATGGCACCGGTGCCGCTGTCGGTGAGCAGGTCGATGTAGACGTCCTCGGAGCGCAGCAAGAAGGTGTTGTAGCCGGCTTCCTGCAGGGCCTGGGCGCGCTGCTCCCGGCTGACCATCTGAATAGGCTCCACCATCTTGATCTTCCAGGGTTCGGCCCAGGAACGGCGGCCATACTGCTGTCCCATGGTTCTGATCGTTGAATCGGCCATGT
>CBDUWJ010000211.1:0-5173 GCA_965370895.1 uncultured Anaerolineae bacterium
CGCTATCCCTTTGACAAACCAGGATCGCTGTGCTATAATCTCGCCGCTTCTGAGCGAGGCGTGGTTTCGCGGGTGAAACCGCCCGGATGAAACAGGAATTCCGTCAAGAGCGGTTCAAGACGATGCGCCAGGCTCACGAGCCTGGCGTTTGCCTACTGTCCAGTCTGGCAGATGCCTGAGTAGTAGCCATCAAGGATTCAATAGCCAATACCCAGTAATTAGTACCAATTCAGGGGGTTTCAATGACAGAAAGAAGAACCGTCACCATCGACGGCAATGAAGCTGCGGCCTACGTTGCCCACAAGGTCAACGAAGTCATTGCTATCTATCCCATTACGCCCTCCAGCGCCATGGGCGAGCACGCCGACGCCTATTCGGCCGCGGGGGAAACCAACATCTGGGGCACCGTGCCCTCAGTGTACGAGATGCAGTCCGAAGGCGGCGCCGCTGGCGCGATCCACGGTGCGCTGCAGACCGGCGCTCTGACCACGACCTTCACCGCCTCCCAGGGCCTGCTGCTGATGATCCCCAACATGTACAAGATCGCCGGCGAACTGACCCCGACCGTGTTTCACGTCTCCGCCCGCAGCGTGGCCTGCCAGGCGCTGTCGATCTTTGGCGATCACAGCGACGTGATGGCCGTGCGCGCCACCGGCTGGGGGCTGCTGTCCAGCAATTCGATCCAGGAGGTCATGGACCTGGCGCTCATTGCCCAGGCGGCGACCCTGGGAGCCCGCGTGCCGATCGTGCACTTTTTCGACGGCTTTCGCTCCAGCCACGAGATCAACAAGGTCGAGCAGTTGACCCGCGAGGACATGTGGTCCATGATCGACGACGAGCTGGTGCTGGCCCACCGTGCCCGGGCCATGACCCCGGAGAAACCCTTCATCCGTGGCACGGCCCAGAACCCCGACGTCTTCTTCCAAGCGCGGGAGACGGTCAACCCCTTCTACCTCGAAATGCCAGAAATCGTCCAGAAAGCGATGGACCGGTTCGCGGGCATCACCGGCCGGCAGTATCACCTCTTTGACTACACCGGCGCGCCTGATGCCGAACACGTGATCGTCATGATGGGCTCCGCCGCCGAGGTAGCCGACGAGACGGTGGACTATCTGGTGCAGAGGGGCGAGAAGGTGGGATTACTCAAGGTACGCCTCTACCGGCCCTTCAGCATCGAGCACTTGGTCGCTGCCCTGCCCGAAACGGTCAAGATCGTCGCTGCACTGGACCGCACCAAGGAGCCGGGCTCTATCGGCGAGCCGCTCTACCAGGACCTTGTCACGGCAATGGTCGAGACAGGACGCCATATCAACGTCATCGGCGGGCGCTACGGCCTGTCCAGCAAAGAGTTCACGCCGGCGATGGTCAAGGGCCTCTTTGACGAGATGGCCAGGGAGCAGCCCAAGAACCACTTTACGCTGGGCATCGACGATGACCTGACCCACACCAGCATCGACTACGATCCAGCGTTCAACATCGAACCGGACGACGTCGTGCGGGCCATGTTCTATGGACTGGGCGCCGACGGCACCGTCAGCGCCAACAAGAACAGCATCAAGATCATCGGCGAGGACACGCCCAACTATGCCCAGGGCTACTTCCAGTACGACTCGAAAAAGGCCGGGGCGGTGACCGTTTCGCACCTGCGTTTTGGTCCGCGCCCCATCCGCCAGACCTGCCTCATCAGCTCGGCAAACTTTGTGGCCTGCCATCAGTTCGTCTTTCTTGAACAATTCGACATGCTGGACAACGCCTGCCCCGGAGCGGTCTTTCTGCTGAACGCTCCTTATGGCCCCCACGAGGTGTGGGACAGGCTTCCCCGCAAGGTCCAGGAGCAGATCATCGACAAGGACCTGCAGTTCTACGTCATCGACGCCTACCGCGTGGCCAAAGAGACGGGCATGGGGGCGCGCATCAACACCATCATGCAGACCGCCTTCTTCTACCTGTCAGGCGTATTGCCCCAGGACGAAGCTGTCGCCGCCATCAAGGATGCCATCAAAAAGACGTACGGCAAACGCGGCGAGGAGGTGGTGCGCAGGAACTATGCGGCGGTGGACCAGGCCGTGGCCAACCTGTTCCGGGTGGAGGTCATGGACAACGCGACCAGCGACATCGAAATGCCGCCTGTGGTGCCGCCGGAAGCGCCCGAGTTTGTCCAGACCGTGACGGCCGCGATCATGGCCCGCAAGGGCGACTCGCTGCCGGTATCGGCTCTGCCGATAGATGGCACCTACCCCTCGGCCACGACCCAGTGGGAGAAGCGCAATATCGCCCTGGAGATCCCGGTCTGGGAGCCGGACATCTGCATCCAGTGTGCCAAGTGTGCTATCGCCTGCCCCCATGCCGCCATCCGCTTCAAGATCTACGATGCGGCGGAGCTGGACGGCGCGCCGGAGACCTTCCAGTCGGAGAAAGCGCGGGGCAGAGAGTTCAAGGGCATGATGGCCACTATCCAGGTCGCGCCGGAGGACTGCACCGGCTGCGGGATGTGTGTCCACGTCTGCCCGGCCAAGGACAAGGCGCAGCCCAAGCGCAGGGCCATCAACATGGCCGAGCAAGCGCCCCTGCGCTACAGCGAGCGCGAGAACTATGAGTTCTTCCTGGGCATCCCCGAGTACGACCGCACCCTGGTCAAGACCAACTCCGTCAAGGGCTCGCAATTGCTGCTGCCGCTCTTCGAATACTCGGGGGCCTGCGCCGGCTGCGGCGAGACACCTTACGTCAAGCTTCTCAGCCAGCTCTTTGGAGACCGGGCCCTTATCTCCAATGCCACCGGCTGCTCGTCGATCTATGGCGGCAACCTGCCCACCACTCCCTGGGCGATCAACGCTGACGGCCGCGGCCCCACCTGGTCCAACAGCCTCTTTGAGGACAATGCCGAGTTCGGCTTTGGCTTCCGGCTGACCATCGACAAGCAGGCCCAGTTCGCCCGCGAGCTGGTGGATGACCTGCGGGACGTCGTCGGCGACGAACTGGCCGGCGAGTTGCTCCGTGCCGAACAGGTGACCGAGGCGGACATTGCCGCCCAACGCGCCCGCGTGGAGCAGCTCAAGCAGGCGATCGCCGGCCTGGACATGGCAGAGGCAGCCCTGCTCAGGAGCGTGGCCGACATGCTGGTCAAACGCTCCGTTTGGGTCGTGGGTGGCGACGGATGGGCCTACGACATCGGCTACGGCGGCCTTGACCACGTACTTGCCTCGGGCAGGGACATCAACGTCCTGGTGCTGGACACCCAGGTCTATTCCAACACCGGCGGGCAGATGTCCAAGGCCACGCCCCGGGCGGCGGTGGCCAAGTTCGCCGCCGCCGGCAAAAAGATGCCCAAGAAGGACCTGGGCATGATCTCTATGACCTACGGCAACATCTATGTCGCCCAGATCGCCATGGGCGCCAGCGACACGCAGACGGTGCGGGCCTTTGTCGAGGCCGAGTCGTACCCCGGCCCCAGCCTGATCATCGCCTACAGCCACTGCATCGCCCACGGAATCAACATGACCACCGGCTTTGACCAGCAAAAGGCGGCGGTGGACTCGGGCGCCTGGCCCCTGTACCGCTTCGACCCGCGCCGGGAGGCGAAAGGCCTGAACCCCTTGCAGCTCGACTCCAAGGCGCCCAAGATCCCGCTTAGGGAGTATGCCTACAACGAGACCCGCTTCAAGATGCTGACCCAGTCCAGGCCCAACGAGGCAGAGCGGCTGATGGAATTGGCCCAGCAGGACGTCGACGCGCGCTGGCGCGAGTACGAGCAGTTGGCCTCGTTGGACTATAGCAAATAGTCGACGACGGACGAACGTGGAACGCAAGGCGTGCTTAATCGTTCGTCCGCCGTCCCTACAAAAACACGAGAAAGACTGCCCCGTTTTCGTGGCAGTCGGAGAAAAAGAGGTACTGTATGTTGGTGCGCGATGCGCGCACACAATATGCAACCATATTCGCCCGCTGACAAGCTTTTTCAGCAGAGTCAGGAAAGGATAATGCAATGGTTGATCTGTCCACCACCTATCTGGGTTTGACCCTCAAGAACCCTGTCGTCCCGTCGGCAGCGCCCCTGTCGTCCGACCTGGACACCATCATACAAATGGAGGATGCCGGCGCGGCAGCCGTGACCCTCCATTCCCTATTCGAGGAGCAGATCGCATTTGAGGAGGAGGCGCTGAGTCACTATCTCCAGCACGGCACCGATGCTTATGCCGAAGCGCTCTCCTACTTTCCAGCCTCCACCGAATACCGGCGGGAGCCGGACGACTACTTGGAGCTCATTCGCAGGGCCAAAGAGGCCGTGGAGATCCCCATCATCGCCAGCTTGAACGGCGTCACTCCCGGCGGCTGGACCCGCTACGCCAGCGAGTTCGAGGAAGCGGGGGCCGACGCGGTGGAGCTGAACGTCTACTTTATCCCTACGCGCATTGACCTGATGAGCTACGACGTAGAAGACCTCTACGTCAAGCTCCTGAAACACGTCAAAAAGCACGTAGACATCCCGGTGGCGATGAAGCTCAGTCCCTACTTTAGCGCCATGTTCCACATGGCCACGATGCTCGATGCCGAAGGGGCCGACGGCCTGGTGCTGTTCAACCGCTTCTACCAGCCCGACCTGGACATCGAGGAGTTGCAGGTTGTGCCCAACCTGCAATTGAGCACCCCCATGGAGATGCGCCTGCCGATGCGCTGGATCGCCATCCTTTACGGGCATCTCGATTGCTCCATGGCCCTGACCAGCGGCATCCACAGCTACCAGGACGTCATCAAAGCGGTCATGGTCGGCGCCGACGTTGCCAACGTCTGCTCGGTCTTGCTCAAAGAGGGAGTGGGCAAGATCAGCGAGCTGGTCGGTGGTCTGGACGCCTGGATGGAGGAACACGAGTACGAGTCGGTCGAGCAAATGAAGGGCAGCATGAGCCAGAAATCGGTCGCGGAGCCGGCTGCCTTCGAGCGGGCCAACTATATGAAAGTCCTCAACAGCTACGTCTAGAGAAAAGACTGGTCCAGGCTCACTCCTGAGAAAAGCCTGGACCAGTCTCGTTGTTGTGACAACCAGGACCGATGTCCGAGATTGCACCAGTTCTGGACCAAAGTCGCCAATTCAACAGCTTCTACAAAGCCTACGTCAGGGCGGGGCAATTGCATCTGGTTTGGTTCACGATCTGATGGGTTTCCATAAGCCACACAT
>CBDUWJ010000212.1:0-5170 GCA_965370895.1 uncultured Anaerolineae bacterium
ATACTACACACCGCCCCAGGAACACGCCTACCTGCAACCCGAGGCTGGCCTAGCCTACATAGACGACGAGGGCCGGGTGACCGTTGCGGTGGCAGGCCAGTGGACCTGGGAGGATCAGCAGGAGATCGCCCACGCGCTGGACCTGCCCCCGGAGCAGATACGGGTCATCTACCCGGCCATCGGCGGCGCTTTTGGCGGACGGGAGGACATGTCGGTGCAGATCGTGCTGGCGTTGGCGGTCTGGAAGCTTCGCCGGCCGGTCAAGATCGTCTGGAGTCGCGAGGAGTCGATCATCGGCCATTGCAAGCGCCATGCCGTCTGGCTTCGCTGCAAGTGGGGGGCCACCAACGAAGGCAAGCTGGTGGCCGCTGAGGTACGGGTGGTGGCTGACGGCGGAGCCTACTGCTACACCACCAACAAGGTCCTGGGCAATGCCACCGTCACCTGCACCGGGCCCTACGAGATCCCGAACGTCAAGGTGGACGCGGACGGAGTCTACACCAACAATCTGCCCGGCGGGGCCTTTCGTGGTTTTGGCGCGCCGCAGGGCATCTTTGCCGCCGAGACTCAGATGAACAAACTGGCCGAGGCGCTGGGCATGGACCCGGTGGAATTGCGGATGAAGAACCTGCTGCGCGAGGAAAGTCTCACTGCCATGGGCACCCCGCTGCCCGGCGGCGTGAGCCTGGTGGAGGTGACCGAGCAGTGCGCCCGTGCCGCCGGCTGGCAGCAGACCGAAACTGGTTGGCAGAAGCCCTCAATCCAAGATCCCAAAGAAAAAGTGAGCGGCGCCGAAGGATCCAAAGTCCGAAATGGCGTGGGTCTTGCCGTCGCCCTTAAGAACGTCGGTTTTTCCTTCGGCTACCAGGAGAATTGTTGGGCCAAGGTCGAGCTGCAGGGAGACACAGAGATCGAGAGGGCCCTCATCTACACCGGCAGCGCCGAGGTAGGGCAGGGCACCCACACAGTCATCCGCCAAATGGCCGCCGAAGCCTTGAACGTGCCTCTGGAGCGGGTGCATCTGATCGCCTCAGATACGGCCACCAGCCCCGGCAGCTCTGGTTCTGTGTCCTCTTCGCGTATGACTGTGATGTCCAGCAGCGCTGTCCGAGGAGCGGCCGGGAAAGCCTGGGAGCAGTGGCGGGACGAAGAGCGACCGGCCATTGCGGAGTACACCTACCTGGCCCCCAAAACCACACCCTTTGACCCGGAAACCGGCCACGGCACGCCCAACCTTGCCTACGGCTACGTCGCTCAAGCCGTCGAGGTCGAAGTGGACACCGAGACGGGTCAGTTACACATCCTGCGCGTCATCTGCGCCGACGACGTGGGCAAGGCCGTCAACCCCCAGCAGGTCGAAGGGCAGATCGAAGGGTCCGTGGCCCAGGCGTTGGGTTGGGCCACGTGTGAGAACTTTCTCACGGCCGATGGGCAGGTGCTGACGCCGAACCTCAGTACCTACCTGATCCCCAACATCAGCGACATGCCGGAGCAAGTCGACTCGATCATCGTCGAGCGGCCCGACCCCCGCATGGCCTGGGGCGTGAGGGGAGTGGGTGAGATGCCTATCATCCCGCTAGCACCCGCGCTGACCGCTGCTATCCACGATGTCACGGGAGTCTGGTTCGACGAGTTGCCGCTGACGCCGGAGCGGGTGCTGAAGGGGCTTGGGGCAGGGGGTCGGTAGATTGGTAGGTTGGTAGATTGGCAGACTGGCCGATTGGTGGAGTGGTATGCGGGCATGGGACCCAATTTACCAATTTCCCAATCTACCAGCTTACCAATGTACCAGCTCAGCCGCTGGACAAAGTGGCCGGTAAGAGGTATAATCAGTCTTGATGACGAGCATGTCCAAGGAGGGAAAGCATGTCTGAAACAATGAAAGTTCAACCCTTTGACATTCTTCTCAAGTGGATGCTAAGAGAGCTCGAGGGGAACGAGTCCATTTTTGGTATCCATCGCTCACTGTTCTACAGCCCACAACAGGGCGCTCCTTACGCCACCGAGGATATGTTGGGGCATTATCTGGCGACCCCCATCGGCCCCGCGGCGGGGCCACACACACAGTTATCCCAGAACATCATCAGCGCCTGGCTCTCGGGTGGACGGTTCATCGAGCTCAAGACGGTGCAGATCATGGACGAACTGGAGATCCCACGGCCCTGTATCGACATGGAGGATGAAGGCTACAACGTCGAGTGGTCCCAGGAGCTCAAACTGGACGAGTCGGCCCACGAGTATATCAATGCCTGGGCCTTGATCCACATCTTGCGCCGGGTGCTCGGCTTTGGGGAAGCCGTCCCCTTTGGCACCATCTTTAACATGAGCATCGGCTATGACCTGAAGGGTGTGCAAAGCCCGCCTATGCAACGCTTCATGGAGCGGATGGCAGACGCTTCGGCAGAACTGGCAGAGATCCAGGCCACTCTCCGGGAAGAGTTCCCGCGGTTCGCCGACATCGAGATTCCATCCCAGCTCACCAACAGTGTGACCCTGTCCACCATGCATGGCTGCCCCCCAGACGAAATCGAGCAGATTGCCCGCTACCTGTTGGAGGAAAAGGGAGTGCACACCATCGTCAAGCTGAACCCGACCCTCCTGGGCAAGGATGCGGTGATGCGCATCCTGCACGACGACCTTGGCTATCACGCGATCCACATCCCCGATGCCATCTTTGAGCATGACCTGCAGTACGACCGGGCGGTGGCGCTCATCAGGGCGCTCAAGCAGACAGCCGTCGAGCGGGATCTCTTTTTCGGCGTCAAGTTGAGCAACACTCTGGCCATGGCCAATCACAGGGAGGAACTCCCAGGCGACGAGATGTACATGTCGGGGCGCGCCCTCTACCCCATCACCATGAACCTCTTTAACAAACTGGCCCATGAGTTCGGCGGTGATCTCAACGTCTCCTACGCGGGCGGGGCAGACGCTCTCAACGCGGCCACCCTCCTGGCCTGCGGCGCCCTGCCGGTCACGTCCGCCTCCGATCCCCTCAAACCGGGCGGCTACTCCAGGTTCCTGCAGTACCTGGAGAACGCCGAAGCCGAGATGCAGGACCAGGGTGCATCCAGTCTGGATGAACTGGCGCAGTTCAAGTTGTCCAACTTGGAGCAAGCGGCGGCAGACGCACTGCAAGAGCCGCGTTACAAAAAGAGCTACTTCCCCTATGGCCTGCCCAAAGTCGAATCGGGACTGGACTTGTTCGACTGCGTCGTCGCTCCCTGCGTTGAGCAATGCGCCGTGCTGCAAGACGTTCCTGAGTATGCCTGGCTCATCGCCCAGGGGGAATACGACCGCGCTCTGGAGGTCATCCTAGCCCGAAACCCCATGCCGGCAGTGACCGGCTACGTCTGTACCCAGCTCTGCCAGACCCGCTGCACCCGCAACGACTACGACGAGCCGGTCCTCATACGCGCCCTCAAACGCTTTGCCACCGAAAAGGGATTCGTAGACTGGGGACTCGTGGATTCGGAGGTCGAAGGGCCAGATGCCAAATCGCAAGTTCCGAAGGCACGGGTGGCTATCATCGGCAGCGGTCCCTCCGGCCTATCTGCTGCCGCCTTCCTGGCGCTGAACGGCGTTCAGGCCACCATCTTTGAGGCCAAGGACGTGGTGGGCGGCATGATGCGCCTGGTTCCCGAGGTTCGTCTGCCCTGGTCCGTGATTCAACAGGACGTCGACCGGATTACGGCCCTGGGCGTCGATATCAAGCTCTCGCGGCCCATCACCAAGCCGCCAGAGGAGCTGCTGAAGGATGGCTTTGACGCAGTCTACATCGCCAGCGGATTCCAGAGGGATATGCCGCTGCACGTCGAAGGGATAGAGGGACACGGGGTCTTTGCCGCACTCGACCTGTTGGACCGGGTCCGGCGCGGGGAAGAGGTGGATCTGGGTTCCAAGGCCCTGGTGATCGGCGGTGGCGACACAGCCATGGATGCCACCCGGGTTGCCCAGCGGCTCACCGGCAATCCGGCGACCGTGGTCTACCGTCGGACCGAGGCGGAGATGCCGGCCAACGAGGAGGAAAAAGAAGGCGCCTTCGAGGAAGGCAATATCCTGCACGAGCTTGCCTCGCCTACGAGGGTCATCCTGGAAGACGGCCGGGTGGTTGCCCTGGAGTGCATATGGAACCGCCTGGGCGAGCCTGGCGCGGATGGACGCCGGCGACCGGTACCCATAGAGGGGAGCGAGTTCCAGATCGAGGCCGACTCGGTCATCGTGGCCATCGGCCAGAAGCCGGACCTCACCTTCCTCGACGGCAGCACAGTCTCCCTGCACCGCAACGGTTCCATCAACGCCAATGCCGGTACCGGATTGGCGGGTGCGCCCCATATCTATGCCGGCGGGGACGTGGTGGTGGGTCCGGATAGCATCATTGCCGCCTGCGCCGACGGCCGGCGGGCCGCCGAGGCGATGTGTACTGAATTCGGCATCGCGTTTGAACAAGCGCCATCCAGCCCAGCCAAGCTGTCGGAAGAAGAGATCGTGGCTGTCAGGCGGATGCGGGCCAGAAAGCAGGTGCAATACAAGCCGGAGATGATCCCGCCAGCCCTACGCCGTGGTTTTGAGCTGATCGAATCGACGCTGACGGAGGATGCAGCCCGGGCCGAGGCCCTCAGGTGCGTGCAATGCACCACCTTCTGTGACAAGTGCGTAGAAGTCTGCCCCAACCGGGCCAATTACGCCTATTATGTCACACCGGTGAGCCTGATGTTGCCCCAACTCTCCTGTCAGAATGGCGAGCTGGTGGTAACCGGCCAAGAACCCTTCAAGGTCGAGCAAGACCGGCAGATCATCCACGTGGACGATTTCTGCAACGAGTGCGGCAACTGCGCCACATTCTGCGTCCACCAGGGCAAGCCCTATACGGAGAAGCCTAGGCTCTTTTTCCAAGAAAGCGACTTCCGGCTGGAGGACGACAACGCCTTCTACATCAAGGCCGCCGCAGGGAGTGCGCTACCAGCCGTCATCCGGCGACGGGAAGGCGGACGGGAGTCACAACTCCTGGTGCAAGATGGCGCACTGGTTTTCGAGAACGCGCAGATGCGCGTCAGCCTGGCCCCTGATTTGACCGTTCGGGAGATGGTTCTGAAAGAGGCGTTCGAGGGAACGTTCTCGCTGAAAGAAGCGGCCGAGATGGCTGTGATCCTCAATGGCATCACGACCTCTG
>CBDUWJ010000213.1:0-5130 GCA_965370895.1 uncultured Anaerolineae bacterium
TCACCGCAGCCAGCGAGGCACAGGGCCAATAGCAGGGTTGCCAGCAGGCCTTTCAACGATCTGTTCATTATCCACACCTCACGATGATTCGGCACATGATACCTCCCCGAAGGCTTTGGAATGCTTGTCCAAAGCATCCCAGAGCACTCTGGCAACATCCCTGCCGATTCACGCCAAGCCGGACCCTCGGGGAGATTCGCTCACTTTGCGGGGCCGACCTTTAGCAGGATCTCGCCCACACTCCGGTACTATACCAGCCAGAACATTGGAGTCTGATTGGGGCTTCCCAGCACTCTCATCGGTCTGATACTACCCTACAGCAGGTACAACATGGCGATAAGCGCAGCCGTCTGCAGCAGGAACAGGGGCACACCGTTGACCAGGTAGTCTCGCATGGTGTAGCGACCTGCTTCGCGGACCAGAAGGTTATCCGTATTGGTCAGTGGTGTGACATAGGACGTGGTCACGGCGACCGCGATGGCAATGGCGAATGGCGTTGGAGATAGCCCCTGAGCTATGGCCAGATTGATGGCGATGGGGGTCAGCAAGGCTGCGGTCACCGCGTTCGAGATCACCTGAGTGAGCAGGCACGTGAATAGATAGATAAGCAGGAGCGTGCCCAGGGAACCGATAACCGGGCTCAAACTGGCGAGTTGGCCAGCGAGCAGTTCGGCTGCACCAGTCTTTTGCAGGGCCATGGCCAGGGGAAACATTCCTCCGATAAGGATGATCACGCTGCCGTCGATGCTGCGATAGGCGCGGTCGAGGCTCAAACAACCGGTGAGGATCAAGGCCACCGCCGCCGCCAGGCTCGCCGTGGCCAGGGATAGCAGTCCTGAGACAACGCAAACCAACATCACGCCCACGATGCCCAGGGCCAGTTTGGCCTTGCCAGTGACCAGATCCCCCGGCTGAGGTCCCAGGTGGGTGACCAGGACCAGGTTCAGGTTTCGCTCCACCTGGCGCAGGTGTACAAGAGGTCCCTGGACCAGCAGGGTGTCGCCGGCGGCCAGGGTTAGGTGCGGCAGGTCTTCCCGGATCGCGTGGCCTTGCCGCCGCACCGCCAGGACGTTCAAGCCGTAGCGCTCCCGGAAGCGGATTCCAGCCAGTGTCTTGCCCACCCATTGCGAGCGAAAGGGAACCATCAACTCTGCCAGCCGCAGGGTCTCCTGTTCAAGCAGGTTAAACTCGTCCAGGCCCAGGGTCCCTTTGGGCTCCAGGTGATAGAGGCCGGCCATCTGAAGCACGTTGCCCCTGGACCCTTCGACGATCAGCAGATCATTGTGTTCCAAAACCCAATTGGACTGGGCCGGTCTCGGTCTGCCGCCGTCGGGTCGCACAGCCACCACGTTCAGATGGAACTTGCTGCTCAAAGGGCTTTCGTCCAGGCGTTGGGCGATCAAACTGGAACCAGAACGCACGCGCAGACGATAGAGCATCTGGTCCAGCCGGTAGTCCTGCTCGACCTCATCGAGGGACGGTCGTCGTTCCTCGGGGGGCATGTCATGTCGCAGGAGCTTGCGCCCTGCCAGCAGGTACCAGGCGCTGGCCAGTGCCAGCGAAATCAGACCGTAGGGGGCCAGCGTCAAGAATCCAAGCGGTTCGAAGCCAGCGACGGCCAGTAGATCGGCAACCACCACGTTGGAGACAGTGCCGATCACGGTTAGCAGATTGCCCATGGTAGCGCCGGCAACCAAGGGTAGGAGCAACTGGGAAGGAGCTATGCGGGCTTTGCGGGTTAACCGCAGCACCGCAGGCATCAAGGCTGCTATGACCAACAGACTACTCAGCACGGAACTCAGCAGTCCAGCCGTGAGCATGATCGCCAACAGGAGAACAGCCGGCCCCTTGTCACTAACGCCTGACAGCCTGCGGGCGATCATGGTGGCGATCCCGGTTTCGGAGAGCGCGGCGCCAATGACATAGATGCTGGGGATGATGATGATTACCGGTTGGCCAAAGGCGCTGAAGGCTTCGAGGGGCGTCAGGACGGTCGTGAAGATCAGGGCCAGCATCACGCACAGCGCCGTCACGTCCGGCCGCAGGCGCTGGGTTGCCAGCACCAGAAGAGTGGCTATCAGGATGATGAGCGTCAAGGCCGCTTCAAGCGTCATGTCACGGGACTATTGTACAACCCAACTCTGTCTCCTGTCAAATCGCGAGACTGCCGTAAGGTGCAGAAAGCAGATGGGAATCCGGTGTCAGCCGATCCCCGGCTGCTTCAGGCCCTGTGTGTATGACCAAAGTCATGGCAATTGCTCCTGGCGTGTGCTATCATGGGCGCCAGAACGGGTGCAGCATCAGGAAGGATCTGAATGAGTACAACGACGGTTCGATTCATCAAGATGAGTCTGGTGTACCTTGCGGTGGGTGCCACCTTGGGCGCCCTGTTCCACATCTATCCCCGGCTGCTGGGCCTCAAGTATGCCCACGTCCACTTGAACCTTGTGGGCTTTATGGCGATGATGGTCTATGGCGTAGCCTATCACATTCTGCCCCGCTTTCTGGGCAAGGTGCTGTACAGCGATCGTCTGGCCGACGTCCAGTTCTGGTTGGCCAACATCGGCCTGCTCGGCCTGGCCATTTTCTCGGCACTGCTGGCCTACTGGCCGGCACTTCCGTTCAGAATCCCCCTGGCGCTGTCCGGGGTGATCGAGGCGGTGTCCATTTACCTATTTGTAGCCAATATGTGGCTGACGTTCAGCCGGCCACCGCCACAAGGATAGATCTACCTGATTTCTACCAACAAACTTGTCGTTCTGACCAGCGCAGCCGCGCAGCGGAGTGAAGCATGCCCTGAGCGTGTCCTGGAAGGACCCGGCCGAAGGGATTCTCTCTTGCTCGCACAATCAGCGGCGCATAGGGTCAGGCGAAGCTCAGAAGGAGATGCACAATGGCAGAGATGCAAATCACGGACGAAACTATCATCGGCGACGTTATCAGAGACGTGCCCGGCGGGGAAGAGGTCATCAAAAAGTACTTTGGAACCGGCTGCTTCACCTGCCCGGGCATGAACATGGAATCGATCAGCTTTGGGGCCATGATGCACGGCATGGAGCCCGAAGAGATCGTGCGCGAACTCCGCGAACTGGGATCGGCGTAAGGGGGAGATAACAATGGACGACAAGAAAACGAGCGTACCACCGGTCTGCTTTCACTGCAGCAGCACGAGCGAAAAGTCTGCCTTGTTCCGGGTCCTGATCGACAACATCGAAAAATGGGTCTGCGCCCACTGTCTGCCCATCCTCATCCACGGGCCGCACTGAGCGAGGACAAGGCCCTGAAACCTAACGCAGGTTTGACGGGCCGGCAGGAGAGTACCATGAATGGTATCCAGCCTTGCGCCCAGATCACGGCCGACTGCCTGGTGCAAGAGGTGGTAGAACGCCATCCTCAGGCCATCCCTGTTTTTGCCCGCCACGGGCTGCAGTGCGCCGGCTGTTACATCTCGCCCTTTCACACCATCGCCGACAGTGCTCGCGAGTATGCACTGTGCCTGGAGCGCTTGCTGGATGATCTCAACCAGGCCGTCGGCAAGGTCGCATGATGGCAGGTTCTGGGCGGGCAGAGAACGATGGGCTTGCTTCACCGGGTCACGAGCCCTTTGTTCTTCGAGCCATGACTCAAATCACACCCACGTCCGACCCTCTGTGATGAAATTCAGACGGTCGCATCTGCATTGGACAGGGAATCTCATCGTAAAAGGCAGAACAAGGAGGGGGAAATGAAAAAGAGCGTCAGCTTGGGTCTTCTGTTGGTCACCTTGGTTCTGGTTCTGGGCGCCTGTGGTTCGACACAGCCGACCATCGAACCGACGTCGCCGCCCGCTACGGCCACCACCGAAGTCGTTCCCGGCGTGTCCGGAGTCACCGAGGCGACTGTGACTATTGCCGGCATGGCCTTCGAACCGCACACGCTGGTCGTCGCCACCGGTGCGACTGTCACCTGGCAGAACGACGATGCCGTGGCGCACACTGTTAGCAGTGGCGAGGGCTGGTTCGACTCTGGGCAGGTTGCCGCTGGCGACAGTTTCAGCCACCAATTCGACCAGCCGGGCACATTCCGCTACCACTGCAACAACCATCCCCAGATGGAGGGGGTGGTCATTGTGCTGCCTGGCGGCGCGGTGGCGCCGGCCCTTTTTGGGGGAAGGGATACCGGCGCAGCTTTCACCGATAGCTGCAGCGGCTGTCATGGCCCCAATCGCGAGGGTGCAACCGGCCCGGCCCTCATCCCTGGCCGCCTGACCGCCAACGACGACTATTACTTTGACATCATCAAGAATGGCAAGCCGGGTACCGTCATGCCCGCTTGGGGTCCCACCGGCATGACCGACGAGGAGATCTGGGCGCTGGTCGGCTTTATGCGGAGCGAACCTTCGGCCGAGGCCGTCCAGTGGGAACTGGACCAGATCGCCGCCAGCCGCCAAGTGCTGGTGGACGAGGCCAGCCTGCCTGACGAGCCCACCCACGACGGCAACCTGGACAACCTGATGCTGGTCACCGAGCGGGAAGCACGCTCCATCGCCGTGTTCGACGGCGATACCCACCGCCTGCTGGACCACATTGAGGCCAGCTATCGGGCGCACGGCTACGCCTTTGATCCCACCTCTGCCCGCTGGGCCTACAACGTCGGGCGCGATGGCTGGTTATTCAAGATCGACCTCAACACGCTCCAGGCCGTGACCAAGGTGCGCGTCGGTCTCGACTCGCGGGGCCTGGCCATCTCTGACGATGGCCGGTACCTCGCTGTCGGCAATTACATCCCCAACAGCGCCGTCATCCTGGACGCCAAAACGCTTGAGCCTCTGAAGGTCATCACCACCGAGGGGGAGAACCCCCAGGGTGAGTTCGTCGCCTCCCGCGTGTGCATCACCTCCGACGTATCGCCGGAGAAGGTCGGCCCCTACTTTATCCTGGCCCTGAAAGAAGCGGGGCAGATGTGGCGCATCGACTACTCCCAACCCGACTTTCCCATCGACAAGGTCGAGGGGGTGGGCAATATCCTCCACGACGGCTTTTTGAGCCCCGACAACAAGTTCTTCTACATCGCTTCGCAGAACGACAACTGGATGGCCGTGATTGATGTGGAAAAGTGGGAGCTGGTGGACAAGATCCTCACCGGGGACAC
>CBDUWJ010000214.1:0-5122 GCA_965370895.1 uncultured Anaerolineae bacterium
TAGGCTCCTTGGCTCAAGTTGGCGGGCATTATACCATCTTCGCGCCGTTTTGTCATATTGGGTCTGTCGCAGCGCTGGGGGAGTGTCTGGCTGCTGAGCTCCGGCGGCGCAGTAGTGCCCTGCAGCCTGTTGCCGCTGGGCTAGGGGCCGCCCGGTGCGCCAATGCAACCTCTACGGCAAAGCCGATTCCTGCGGATGGCGCAGCTTGGGGCCCCATTGTCCCGACCTGGGGGCGAATTGGCGAGTTGAGGAGGAGCAACGATCGCAAGCCTGCCTGCAGATGCTCCGGCCCCTCGCTCGCTACAGAGTGGCGATGTATCCGCCGACGAGTTGGTCCAGATCTCAGGAGAGGAATTGGAGGCTCGTCGATGATTGTAGATGCCAGCGTCATCCTGAGTGCTTTCTTTCCTGATGAAGAACAAGCCTAAGCGCAGGCATAGATCCGCGAACACGTGATTGGCCGTGTAGAACTGGTTGCCCCCACCCTGTTCCTCCACAGAGTAACCAATGCCCTCGTCCTGGCACGGCGACGGGAGCGCATTAGTGACGAACAGGCAGAGAGCGTTTGATCGTCGTTTGATGGGCTGGGGATTGCTGTGAGGTCGGTGGACTGGCAGCAGATACTCCCTGTGTGCTTCCTCCAACGCACCAGAAACCAGCCACAACTCCGAGCGGTTCTAACAGGCACTCAACGCAAACGGGGATGCTGCCGTTAGCAGCATCCCCGTCGTCTACCCCAGGAGAGCAGAAGTGGACTATCCGGTGTTGTGCTGGGGCAAGCAGAAGGCGCAGCCGTTATAACCCTGACCCTCGGCATCCCCAACCGACTCGAAGAGCTTGACGTTGTGAAGCGACATGAGTTTGGCCCAGTAGCAGGTAGCCTTGTGCAGTTCCTTGCTGCGCCGGTTGCCGATGAAGGGCAGCTGGAGATGCATGCCGCTGTCGCCGTGTGCCACCAGAACGGCGCCTGTATTGGGGTCCGGAGAACTGCCGGAGGCCGCGATGTGGGCAGTGGCTTGCGCCACGGTATCCCCACCCGCCATGCGCTGGAAGAACGTGACCGCTGCCGGATCGCCGTAGGCGGAACTGGCTGTGAGTGTCCATCCGCTGTAGCAACCCATCCCTCGGTTCAGGAAAGCCGGAATCATGTCGTCTTGCGCTTCGGTGGCAGCACCGAAGCAGACTAGCAGATGCATAAGTGTATTGGGGAACTGGGTACCACTCATGTAGGTGCTAACGAACTGGTCGTTGAAGGCGTAGGCGTACTTGCCACCCCAGTTTGTGCTCACATAGAACACCCCGACTCCGGTATAGCCACTGTTTGGCGGCCAGGAATCGAAATAGGGACGGACCATGATGTGTAGTTTGGCATCATTGCCTACCCACTGCGTACCACCGTGGGTACGGACAAAGACCACTCCGTAGCGCCTCCCGTCAAAGCCGGTCATGAAGTTCAGGTCTACCACGTCACCCTTGACATGATCCACCCGATAGCCCTGGGCCTCTAGCGTACTAATGATGTTGAGAGGCGTACTCTGAGGGGGCCAGTCGTCCCATAGGGGGTCAATCACGCCGGCCTTGATCCACTCCGGGTGACCAGGATTGGAGTAGGTTGGGGACGAGGCAGGCACTGCTTCGCCAGACAAATCCGGCGCTCCACCGTAGTTCTGCTCACGTCCCAATAGGACCGTGACCTGAGTCTGATCCTCAAAGCGAATGGTTATATCACTGCCTTTGTAGTCTCGAACTTCCTCGACACCTGGTTGCTGCTGCAGGTATACCTGCGCGTCGGGAGCATAGTCCGCGACGGCATATCCTGCCAGATGCCGAGCTCTGGCAAGTTCCAGCGCCCCACTGAGAATGCGATCTTTTTCTGGTGCTTCCATCGGTAGTTCCCTCCATTTGGCGTGACTACTCGCACCATGATGAGGCTACTATGCTGTCCGGCAATGTGCGATTTATTGGTCAAAATCAGATTGGCTCGCTACATCACCCCCTTTCACCCCCTGTGGCCCGACCAATGGCCCATAGGCTTGTCGCCGTCCTAGCAAGATGCCGATCTGAGTGCCATCCACAAAGCGCACGGTCAGATCTGTCTTGTGGAACGCGTTGGTTTCCTCAACCTCGTCCTGTTCCATCAGCCATGCGACAATCTCGGTCAACGCCTGCTCACTGGGCACATCTTCCGCTTCATATATGCCGATTCGTTTGTAGGCCTCCTTGACAATCCTATCCTTCGACTCACCCGGAATCTGGATCTCACCCTCCATCTATCTCACCGCCTTTCACACCAGACACCGATCCTCTGCAGAACATTATAGCATACTTTAGTGTTTTTGTCAAGCGAAACAGTACCGATTTGACAACCGACCAGTGATCCACCCCATCGTCGCAGGCGCTGTGGGCGAGGTGGTCCAGTCGCAGCCGTTTGCGAGTTGTCCACACCGTCCACAGCCGGTCGGTCGTGACCTCCATCCTGAGCATCTCGTTGCATGGGCTGCCGGAACCGGTACGACTCGCCCGTGAACTCCAGGATGTGTGCCTTGTGTGCGAGCTGGTCGAGCAAGGCTGCCGTCAGGCGCTCGTCACCGAAGATGTGCGTCCAGTCAGTGTAACGTAGGTAACCTCGACGATCATGGACACTCGCTCGTGAAGGGTGGAACAGAACTGGAAGATCAACTGCGCGCCGGTGGACGAGAAAGGGATGAAGACCAACTCGTCCAGGACGATCAGATGATGCCGGAGCGCAGTGGACAGGAACCTGGGCAGTTGGTGGTCATCGTGGCACCTCCCACCATGTTGTGTTTTCCAGCGAGAAGGTCAGCCAGTACAGCAGTTTGGGTAAGTACCATCGTCCGCAGGATTTGTCATATTGATGGCGTTGGCGCGCCGGGGGCAAGCACTGAGCTGCACCCGCCACAAGATGCGGCAGAAGCTCATCGCCATTGGCCAGGGCTTTTGGATCGACAACGAGCAGGGTCAGAATGCTTTCCATTCTTGCCGTTTCCGCAAAATCATGCTATACTCTTGCTATCGCTGACCTGAGAAACGCCTTTGGGCTCTTATCCAGCCGAGGGCAATGCCTGGGACGATGGAGTTGCCCTGGCAGCCAGCAGCATACGCCACAAGCTCGCCAGCTTCACCCTGCCTGGCGATTTCTCCTTTTAGGTCACCATCGACCGGCCACGCATAGCTCCGCGCGCACACGCTCAGGACGGAAAAGAGGACGCCCTACCATGCACCGCAGGCTGGCGCGCTACGGCACGCTGTCGTGGTCTGCTGCTGGCAGGTGGCCGCTGGCAACCATCCATTCGGAACGTCGTCGTCGGCCGGTGCTGCCCGCCGGTGATTTGGCAACCATGTCATAGCATCACTGCTGCCAGATTTCAGTTCCAAGCCCGGGTCGTGGGCAGAGGTTCGCAGCATCATCTGACGCAAGAGAGGAGTGAGGAAAGCTTGGTATGAACACCGGTTCTGACCCAAACCTTAGTCCCGGATGCAGGGATCGCCTGATGGTGGCATCCTCGGTGGCGTGCATTGTGGCTTTGTTCATCTCGATACTGGGCCTGGCCAGAGCTCTGTTCGACCTGACGTGGCCACTTGACCAGTCAGGGGTAAACCAGATCTGCCTGCAAGTTGGGCACGCAGAATCAGATCTGCCATCCTCCACGTTGGCCAAAGCAGCGCCCAGTTCGACCAGCCGGCCACGGCGCCCGGCGGCCGGGCTGGGCCCAACCGTCACGCCCATGTCTCCAACGGCCACGCTGAACCCAACCATCACGCCCATGCCCCCAGCGCCTACGTCCGTTCCTGCTGCCACTCTCCCCACGACCACGCCGATCACCGCCCAAGTAATCTATTCGGCCACGACAGGCCACCTCTTCCAGGTACCCATGCTACTGTATCCCGAGCCAGACGCCCAACTGCAAAGCGAGGTCCATTTCCAGTGGCAGTGGGACGACCAACCACTGCGCGAGGGCTTGGCCTTTGATCTATTGATCTGGTCAGAGGCAGAACACCAGGAACATCAGGGCACGGGGGCGTATGGCGTTATCGAGACGGACCAGTCACTGGAGCGTTACGTCGACCTGGACTATGTACAAACCATCATCGAGCACGGAGGGGGCACCTACTTCTGGACCGTCGTCGTGGTTCAAGAGGAGTCGTACGAACGTGTGGGCGCGTGGGGCGAGAAAAGACCTTTCACCTATACAGTACCGGAGCCACCGGCAGAACCGCCGACCCAGAGCCCCTGAATGAACGATTCGTCGCAGACTCTAGACTGGTCTCGTCCTGGAGACTGGGGCAGCCGGCATCTGACCGTTTTCCGCGCGGCGGGTGTGGCATGCCTGAACTTTGCCTTCATCGACCGCGTGTCCCATTACCACGCGCCGCTGGACAACCTGAAGAACCTGAACCTGGGCAGCGTGCAGCACCAGTGGACGCCGTCCCGGCCGTGTCCCAGGCACTGACCGAGACCGACCTCTCGAATTCGCCACCGGGCAACGCCGCCTGGACCGACGTGCTGGGTTTTCCCACCGTCCGCTGGCCGGCGTCGTGGACAGTGCAGCTGGCGGTTCTGGCCTGGGTGTTCGCTGTGAGCTTCCTCTGGGAGTTGCGCCGCTGGAACGGCCACAGGCATGGATCCGTCGCTAGCAGGGTCCTGAAAGTATCCGAGTTACTATGCAAGGGGTAGTTGACAGTCCTGCTGTGCGTATTCCCTTGGCTCTTCGGCAGCATCCAAGAATCTCCCACTCTCCGCTTCATTCAGCACCTCCTACGCCTTCTGCGTGTCCGCCTTGGGCGACTTGAGCACAAACGCGATGAGCTCCTTGCTCAGTGTGGCGAAACCGATCCGCCGGCAGTGATGGTCATCGCACCACCTCCCACCGCACTCTGTCTTCCAGCGAGAAGGTCAGCCAGTACAGCAGTTTGGGTAAACACCACCTTCCCCTGGGTTTGTGACTATGCCGCCCCCTGCCACGCTCGATAGCCTTGCGAGGGTGAGCGAACCTTCGTTAAGCTATCTCTACCCACGCAGCCGCGCCCGGCGCATGTCCTCCAGGCCGGCGTAGGGACGGATGGTATCGCCTTCGATGGACCACAGACCGGTGGCAAAACG
>CBDUWJ010000215.1:0-5116 GCA_965370895.1 uncultured Anaerolineae bacterium
GCCAGCGAAGGATCTCATCTATGCCCAACTGAGATTCTTCACTTCGTTCAGAATGACAGCCTTGTTTCCTAGTAGCCCAGTGGCTGCCAACGATTTCCGGCACGAAAGGCAACGTCGCCGCCCGCGCCTGAGCCAGCGTCCAGCTCCGGCACAGGATGTCTCACTTATGCACAGTGCCATCGGGCAGGGTTGCGCCTTCCAGGGACTTTGTCTGGGCAAGTTGCGCTTTGCTCACTATGGCCCCGTGCAGCTTGGCCCCGCCCGCGCCGTCGCCCAGACCAGGGCCAGAAGCCCCCCGGTCCCTATGGCGACCAGTGAGGTCCCGCGTCGTAGGCCGAGTTGTTCGTCAGGTTCGTCTGCCCGCTGCCGTCGGCGTTCATGACGTAGATTTCATCGTCGCCGTCGCGGTCGGACTCGAAGGCGATGCGCTTCCCGTCCGGCGACCATTGAGGTGCGTCGTCCCAGGCCGAGTTGTCCGTCAGGCGTGTCTGCCCGCTGCCGTCGGCGTTCATGACGTAGATTTCAGCGTTGCCGTCGCGGTCGGACGTGAAGGCGATGCGCCTCCCGTCCGGCGACCAAGCAGCGTCGGAGTCGTTGGTCGGGATGTCCGTCAGGCGGGTCAGCCCGAAGTCGATCAACAACGGGATGGCGCTCAACAGGAGCAAGCTGCCCACGACGATGGCAATGATCGCGCCGCCGCTCAGTCCTGGTTTGGCCTTGATCTCTTGGCCGGCGGCGAACTGCTTGACGGCGTGCACCGTCTGGCGGATGGTGTCCTGGGTTTTCAGTTCGCTCATGCCGGCCCAGTGCCAGCCCTCTGCCGGGATGGGCAGCAACAACTTGGGGGCCGGACTGGCGGCGATGGCCCGGGCCGCCTCGTCGCCGGTCACGGCGACCGACGACCGCCCGACGATCAGGTCGGCCTGAGCGAGGGCGGCGGGCGTGTCGGCAAGGCTCGCGTCGAGGGTCTGGAGGTCGAGGCCGGGCAGCTCGCGCCGCAGTTCGTCGAGCAGGGCACGGCCCAGGAACTCGTCGCCGACGTCCAGGACGGCCACGCGCAGCGACGCCAAGCGCTCGGCCTGCATCTCTTGAACCCGCCGGCCATCGGCGCGCAGGATGGAACCGTGGTAGAGCCAGATGCCCACGGCCATCAAGCTGTAGGCGATGGCCTGGCCCAGGTCGGCCAGCAGGTTGCCCGACTGTCCCACGCCCAGGGCCAGACCGATCAGCCGAAAGACGAGGTACACGCCGCTGCCCAGCACAGTCATGGTAGCGAGAAAGAGGTAGAAATATAGGTAAATCTTGCGGATAACCGAGCGGCTCTCCTCGTCGCCGGTAGGACCGGGGGCCGTGGCCGCCAGTTGGACCCGCCGCCAGGGCAAGATCCACACCGGCAGCCCGGCGACGATCAGCGCCGTGAACCAGGCTGCCTCCTCGGGAACACCGCGCACAGAGCTCACACCGGCCAGCGTGCGGATCAGGAGGGTGAGGTCGCCGGCCAGACCGATGAGCAAGGCGCCCAGGCCGATGGCCGCCACCAGGTACTGGTACAACTGCCGCACCCAGGCGGCGGTCGCCGGTTCGCCGGCCAGGGCCACGTCGCGGCGCAGGACGTAGGCGTGGTAGGCCCACACCAGCCCCGCGCCGAGCAGGATGGACAGGGCTTCGCGGATGTCGCCGCCGACGGGCCGGGATACGCCCAGGACGCGGCCCAGTCCGTCGGCCAGGACGATGGTCAGGGTGGTGACGGTGGCCAGCACGGAGAGGAATACGGCCAGGTAGAGGTACACCTTGCGCAAGACCGAAGCGCGTTCCTCCTCGTCCGGTGCAGCAAAGAGGCGCTGCGCCCGGTGCCAGAAGATCAGCCACAGGGGCAGGCCCACGGCCACGCGCGCCACATCGCGGATCAGGTCGGCCTGGTGGGTGATGATCGTCCCACCGCCGAGCTGGAACATGAGCCAGCGCGACAGGTAGACCACGGCCAAGGTGGTCATTGCCAGGCCAGCGGCGCTGAAGCCATAGATGTACAGCCGTCTGATTGTGGCCATACCCTCTGTCTCCGGAATCTCCCGGTCGTCCTGTTGCATGACGCGCCGGTGGTAGAACCACAGCAGGGCCAGGACGGCCATGGCGACCAGTTGGTGGACGATGAGAGCAGCTTGAGACAGGCCAAGGTAGCGGTAGCTCTCTGGCTGCAGGCCAAAGGCCAAACGCATCAAACCGTCGAGCAGGTCGAAAGCGTTGGCGAGAAAGGGGCCGAGAAAGGTCGCCATCGCCCCGTAGAGGTAAAGGCGGCGCAGGATGGCCCCGCGCTCCTCCGGATCGCGCCTGGCCAGGCGCTGCGCCCACAGCCAGTGGACGAGAAAGATGGGCAGGCCAACGACGATGACGGCGGTCTGGAGGGCGGTATCCTCCAGCGACGTATATTTGCCGGGCGCCAGCAGATTGCGCAGCAGCGAGATGACGGCCCAGGCGACGGCTTCCAGGCTGGCGATGCAGACCAGGTAGATGTATCCGCGTCGTACGTTACTCATGACGACCTCCTTCTTGGACAGACTACTGGCAGCCCCTGGACGATTCCCAACAATTGGCCCAGTAGCGGTCGGAATCCACGACCTTCCACGCGCTCTGCTCGCGGCGCAGGGTCATGTCAAAGGTGTTGCTGTACTGGCCGCTGTCGAACAGGCCGCCCCGGTAAAACTCGGTCTTGCGCACGACGATCTTGGCCCTGTCGCCGGTGACGTTCACCGCTTCGATGGCCAGCGATACGTCGTCGTCATCGTAGCCAAAGCTCCAGCGGTTGTTCCGCACGTTTCGCTCAAACGTCTCGATGTCGGCGGGATAGCCCGGCAGCGTGGGCGACAGGTAGCCGTAGGCGCGCTCATAGTCTTCGAGTTGCAGAGCCAGCAGGTAGTTGTGGGCCACGCCCTCCGGCGTGTCGTCGGGCTGGTAGCTTGGCTGGTTGGGCCGCAGCAAGGCAATGGCTAGCACGATGCCCACCAGTACGACCACTCCGGCAACAAGAGCAATGAGAAACCTGTCTGTGCCTTTCATTTCACTCCCTCCTCCGGTTGTGTTGGGTCCACTGAATCACAGGTAAGCTGCCACTACCTGACTCTGAACTGCCAAGAACCGCCAGGCTTGCCCGCGTCACTTGTGTACCGAGCCATCAGGGATGGTCGCGCCTCTGAGGGATTCGGCCTGGGCCAGTTGTTCAGATGTCACCTTCGCTCCTTCCAGATTGGCATTGCTCACGTCCGTGCCATTCAGATCCGCACCGCTCAAGTCGGCGTCGCTCAGACAAAAGCACAAGCCAAAGAGCAACACCCAAAGCACCACGATCAGCGCCAACACAGGTCCTTTGCTGTGGGCACGTGCCCTGCCAAGGCGCAACAGGAGCCCAGCAAGGGCGCCGGCCAAAAAGGGTGGCACTGCAAGAGGGAGAAACAGCAGGGAACCGTGGCCTGCTGGAGGCCGTAGAAAGGGAGCCTGTCGAGGAGGTATGCACCCACGCGCCGCCCAAAGGTTTGATACTGCTGCTCGACCATATGTCACCCCTCAGAGCGAATGCCGAAAATCCACGTCTTGCACCGAGCTCGGGCAATACAAAAACCCGCCAGGATCAACCGTCTGGCGGGCAGCTATGCAGATTACAGTGTTGCCAGGGAACTCTGGAAGACTCCTGAATCCTGGTTCTGTCTTTGCCTCACGAAACAGGCAATGTACCAAACTGGGAGGTGCCAACGCACCTCTCTCTTGCACTCGACATAGACATTATATCATGACTCGGCCCGCAGCGCAAGAGTTGCTTACTTTGGTTTCCCGGCCACGAGCAGGTGGAGAATGCATGACGGACAACAGAGCGCCATTCCATCTGGCACGGTTTCCTTGACACGGCTTCCCAGCCGCTGGAAGATTTCGCGCCGCTCCTCGGGCTCGCCGGGATCGGGCAGCAGAATGGCAATCAGCGCCGCGCCGGCCAGATGTGCAGCGTCGAGATGTGGCCGTGCCGCCCGTTCTTCTCCTGAACCGAGTCCAGCGAGGCTTGTTTCAAAGGGAAGGCAACTTTGATGGTGCGTTTGTCCATACTCCCGCTTTCCCGGCGACCCGTCACGCCGGCCACTCGCCCAGCCAGCGCAAGTCCAGGCCAGTGCCATCCAGACGCCGGACCAACGCCTCGTCGGCTGTCACCAGTGGCAGCGATAGCTCTTGGGCCAGCGCGACATAGACCGCGTCGAAGGCCGTCGCGCCATGCTCCAGGGCCAGCGCCAGAGCGGCCTCCGCCAGGACAGCCGTCGAGACGGCTTGCAGTGGCAGCCGGACCAGGTCGGCCACGTCCTGCCGCGCCGCTTCCGGCGAGTACCCGAAGCGCCGCACGTACTTGCACAGGATGTTCGTGCACTCGACGTAGAAAAGGTCGGGCACGTACAGGCGCGCCGCCGGCGTGACGGTCAGAGAGGCAAAAAGGGCGTCCGCTCGCTCGGCCAACGGCTCCACCAGGAAAAGCTTGATGCCGACGCTGGCATCCACCACGCAATCAAGGCTCATTGGTCCCGATCCTGGCGCAGCAGCGTGGTGCTATCGGGCGCGCCGGCGGCTGCAGGGTCATAGGAGCGGCGCTGGCGGATGGAGGTCAAGGTCATCTCCGAAGTGCGCTCCGCTTCCGCCACGGCCCATTCGAGCAGGGTAATGACTTCGGCACTCAGCGAGCGCCGCTGGCTGTCGGCGCGGCGCCGCAAATCCACGTACAGCATTTCAGGCACGTTTCGCACGTGTAGAATAGGCATGGCTTTCACCTCCGGTGATTTGCCTCGATTATACCACGTTTGGTTGCACAATGCAACCGCCGTGGCTTACGAATCGTGCCCTTGGCCACTTGCGGTGGCCCGCACTTGCCCATCCTTTATGATACTGAGTATCAAAAGACCTGACAGGTTCCAAAAAACCTGTCAGGTCTGCATTCCAGATCAAGAACTGCTGTTGCCGGCAGTAAACGCTTGACTTCTTAGAACATTTGTGCTATGATCGCTTCTATGGATGTGCGCTGTCTATCCCTGATGGGCTCTTTGGTACCATCGCGCACGGATGGGTTTCAGCGACCTGAACTTTTGTCCCC
>CBDUWJ010000216.1:0-5098 GCA_965370895.1 uncultured Anaerolineae bacterium
GAGGAGGATGTGAACGCGCAACTGCGCCGCCGCCAGAAGGGCTTTGGCAGCGGCGAGCGGATGCGAATTGAGTGGGATCATGTCAACTTGACGGGTGGAGTGCTGGACGGCCGGACAATCGGCGCCCCCGTCGCTATGGAAGTCGCAAACCGCGACTGGGTTAACTGGCGCGATCGGGACATCCCGCCCATGACCGTGCCCCGTCCCGGCCACGCCGACCTGACGGGCGCGGTCAAATACAACTACCGGGAACTGCGGCTGTCTCTGGAACGGGCCAGCGCCCGGGAGACAGCCGCCCGTGTGACCGTAGGCGCTGTCTGCCAAAAGTTGTTAGCTGAATTCGGCATAACTGTCGGCGGCTACGTGGTGCAGATCGGCGGAGAACCGGCTCTGCTCCCCGACGACCTGGGCTATCCCGAGCGGTTCTCCCAAGCCGAAGAGAGCGACGTGCGCTGCCCAGACCCCGCCGCGGCCGAGGCCATGCAGGCCCAGATCCGCGAGGCAATGGCCGCCAGAGATACCCTGGGCGGGATCTTTGAAGTCGTTGCCTTGAATGTGCCCCCGGGCCTGGGCAGCCACGTCCACTGGGACCGGCGGCTTGACGCCCGATTGATGGCAGCCGTTGGCTCAATCCAGGCAGTCAAAGGCGTGGAGATCGGAGCGGCGTTTCAGAACGCGGCCAAACGCGGTACCGAGGTTCACGACGAGATACTCCTGGAAGACGGCCGGTTGACCCGCCGGACGAACCGAGCTGGCGGCTTTGAAGGCGGCATTACCACTGGCGAGCCCGTGGTCGTGCGGGCGGCGATGAAGCCAATCTCGACGACGCTGACGCCGCTACGCTCTGTGGACCTGGCAACGGGGGAACCAGCCACCAGCCACTATGAGCGATCCGACATCTGCGCCGTGCCCCGTGCCGTCGTCGTGGGTGAGGCGATGGTCGCCTTTGTCCTGGCCGATGCCCTGCTGGCAAAGCTGGGGGGAGACAGCCTGGCCGAGATACGTCCCCGCTTTGCCGCACTGCGGCGTGGCGCTCTGGAAGAACTGGAGATGGACAATGTGCCCTGGCGATTCGCGTAACTTGATCCTCACCGGCTTTATGGGCACTGGCAAGACCACCGTTGGCCGGGCGGTCGCGCAGCGACTGAACCTGCCATTTGTGGACATGGACGTGGAGATCGAGACACGCGCGGCCAAGTCCGTCCCGCGTATCTTTGCCGAAGATGGCGAGGCCACATTCCGGGCGATGGAAGCTGCACTCTGTGAAGAACTGGGCAAGCAGGGCGGGCGCGTGATCGCAACCGGCGGCGGGGCGCTTGTTGATCCGAACAACCGGGCAGTTCTCACGAGGAGTGGCACTATCGTCTGCCTGACTTGCGATGTGGAAGAGATCGTGCGGCGGCTTGATGGAGGCGATAATTCCGATAGGCCTCTGCTTGACACGGCCGACCCGCACGCCGAGATCAGGCGGCTGCTAGAAGTGCGCCGTGAAGCGTACGCGGCCATCCCCTGGCGGATTGACACCACCGGGCTCTCGGTGGAAGAGATTGCAGAACAAGCGATGCAGTTTGCGGGCGTCGTGACCGTGCCCGTGCGCCACCCGGGCGGCGAATACTCTATTCACATCGGTGAGGGGCTACTGGCTCACGTCGGGGAGGCACTGCGCGCAGCCGGCACACCTGACGGGAACCGCATCGCCGTCGTCTCGAATCCCGTCGTCGCGCCACTGTACGGCGCGCAGGTTGAGGCAGCCCTGCGGTCAGCGGGTTTCCAATCCTTCGCCTGCTCTGTCCCCGATGGCGAGAAGCACAAGACACTCGCCACGGTCTCATCACTCTATGAGCAATTCCTGGCCGCCGGGCTGGACCGCGGCGACACGGTGCTCTCGTTGGGAGGTGGTGTGACCGGCGACATCGCGGGTTTTGCGGCGGCGACTTTTATGCGCGGCCTTAGCTTCGGCCAGATACCTACCACGATCCTGGCCATGGCCGACGCCAGTGTGGGTGGCAAGACCGGAGTGGACCTTCCTCAGGGTAAGAATCTGGTGGGCGCCTTCAAGCAGCCTGCGCTCGTGGTCATGGATTCCGCGGTGCTCGCGACGCTGCCGACGGAGGAAATCCGCTCTGGCATGGCCGAGGTGATCAAGTGCGGCGTCATCGGTAGCCCTGACCTCTTTGCGGAGCTGGAGGCGGGGGCAGGCGAGCACTGCTCGTGGTGGGTGGGAGGCGGGATGACCTGGATTGCCCGCGCGCTCCGTGTCAAGATCGACGTGATTCAGGAGGATCCCTTCGAGAGAGGACGTCGCGCTGTCCTCAACCTGGGACATACCGTAGGCCACGGGCTGGAGCGCCTTAGCGGTTTTGCACTGCGACACGGCGAGGCAGTGAGCATTGGGATGGTGGCTGCCGCGCGCATAGCGGCCGAGCTGGGTTGGGCCGATCCGTCACTTGCCGGCCGCATAGCGGCGGCCTTGACCGCCTGGGATCTGCCGGTGCGATGCCCTCCCTTCGACGTCGACGCGATCTGGGAAGCAATGTCGCACGACAAGAAGCAGCGGGGGGGAACCTTGCGTTGGGTGCTGCCCCGCACAATTGGCGACGTGGTAGTTGCCACAGATGTCCCCCCTACGGTCGTGAGATCGATCCTGCGCGACATGGGTGCAAGGAGCGAGAAATGATAAAAGCGCAGTCCTCGGTTCCAGATTCCCACTCAAGAATCCTCGTCCTCCACGGTCCAAACCTCAACCTGGTGGGTACACGCGAGCCTGACGTGTACGGCCAGCTCACCCTGGCCGAGATAGACGAGCGGCTGCAGGCCCTCGCCACGGAATTGAGTGTCACACTGCGGACCTTTCAGTCGAACCACGAGGGAGCTCTCATCGACGCCGTGCACCAGGCAGCCGATTGGGCCGATGGCTTGCTGATCAACCCCGGCGCGTACACGCACTATTCCTATGCCATCCGCGATGCCATCGCCGGGGTGGGGGTGCCTGCCATCGAGGTACACCTGTCGAACATCCACGCTCGCGAGTCGTTTCGCCACATGTCGGTCATCGCGCCGGTCTGCCTGGGGCAGATTAGTGGCTTTGGCTGGCGCAGCTACTTTTTGGGCTTGAAGGCGCTTTTGGGCTACCTGGATGACGTGGCAGAACCGGACGAGGACGTAGTGCGCTGAGATGGCTATCCGCGGACTGTGCCCGGCCCTGACGGGGCGGGTGGTCCGCTCAGAGCAAGAGACCGTGGTATGGCAATCCGCGGCAGGGCTAATCACACTCAGCCCTGAGGGGGAATTCGTTTATTTCCCAATTCGCTGTAGTGCTAACGCACCCTCAGCCCAGCACCAGCGTTGCATAGTAGTACATCACCGGTGCCACGAACAGCAGACTATCAATGCGGTCGAACATCCCGCCATGGCCCGGGATCAGTGCGCTGAAATCCTTCACCTTCATCTGCCGCTTGACCATGGACTTGGCGAGATCGCCAAAGGGCGCTACCGTAGCCACCATCGCTCCGAGTGCCAGACCGTGCCCCCAGGGCAGGTCCACCAGCCAATAACCCAGCAATGCCGTAGCCGCCACCCCACCGAACCAACCGCCGATGGTGCCTTCCCACGTCTTGTTGGGGCTGAGATAGGGGCAGCAGGGATGCCGGCCGGCGGCCTTGCCCACAAAGTAGGCCACCGAATCGTTGATCCAGGTCACCAGGAACACCAACACCAGCCAGCGCGTGCCCAGGCCCAGGCCGAACTCCGGTGACAGGTCCCGGAGCAAGACAAAGTGGCTGATGAGCCAACCCAGCCAGAGAGCCGCGCCCAGCGTCAACGCCCAGCTCTCTGTAGGACAGCCCTCCGGCGGCCGCACAACCTGCCAGATCAGCGTGCCCATCACCGACGCAGCCAGCACCAGGCCGGTTAGATTCAAGTCAGGGAAACGAGCCGCTGCCAGGAATGCAGCCATCACCACCGCGCTGGCCACTAGCGAGGGCCGCAACCCGGCCCCGCCAGGACAGGCGCCCGATCTTTCCATCAACGAAAGCAGTTCGTAGGCCGCCCGTACCACTACCACGAGCAGCGCCCCGGCCAGCACCCAGCCGCCAGCGTAGGCCACGCCGGCCACCAGGGGGATGAGCACTGCAGCGCTTAATACGCGCGTTCGAAGCATTGGGTAGCGCCTCCTGGGCCAGCTCTCACTCGACTTCTGATCCTCGACAGCCTGGATAACCTGCCATCGTCAGGAGGCGTCGGCCTGCTCATGGGGGCCTGGGCCCCCATCCACGGGAGGGGGGCCATGCGGCAGCCTCACCTCTGGTGGGGCGTGATCGTCCCGGTAGTCCGACGCCGGATTGACCCCTCCAAACCGGCGGTCACGCTGGCCAAAGGCCACCAGGGCCTCGTACAATTCTTCCCGGCCAAAGTCGGGCCAGAAGGTGGGCGTGATGTAATACTCGGAGTAGGCCGATTGCCACATCATAAAACCACTGGTGCGCAACTCGCCACCGGTACGGATAATCAGGTCAGGATCAGGCTGGCCAGCGGTGTACATGTGGCGGGAGAGAAGCGCGTCATCCACATCCTCGGCAGGGACACCGGCGCGGATGATCTGCTGCACGGCGTGCACGATCTCCGCTCGCCCGCCATAGTCAAAGGCTATGTTAAGCACAATGCGGTCGTTGTACTTTGTGAGGTCGATGGCGTCGCGGACCTGCTTCTGAAGGCGGTTGGGCAGACGGTTCATGCGGCCCAGGTGGCGCAGTCGCACACCCTGTTTGTGCAGTTCCTGCAATTCCCGCCGGATCATCCGTTCGAGGATGCGGAGCAAGCCCCTGACCTCTACTTCCGGCCGCTGCCAGTTCTCCGTCGAAAAAGCCCAGATAGTCAGGATCTCGACTCGGAAGTCAACGCAGGCCTCCAGGACGGAGCGCAGGTTTTCGGTACCGGCCCGGTGACCGGCCAGCCGGGGCAAACCCCGTGCTTGGGCCCAGCGACCATTGCCATCCATGATGATCGCCACGTGGCGCGGCACATGCTCAAGTTCGCGCTCCTTTGCCATCCTGTTAGGGCCTCCCCACCTTGTCCTTGCTCCCTCCAACGCCTGTCCTTT
>CBDUWJ010000217.1:0-5093 GCA_965370895.1 uncultured Anaerolineae bacterium
GACCACCGCTCGGGCTCAGCCCTCTGGCCTATACGACGATATAGAACCTGGCACTGTGACGTCGACCAGCAATCGCACATCACGGGCTGGTAGGTTGGGGCCGTGCGACTCGGAGACCCAGGAAGGGAGGGCGTGTGATCTATGACCACGGAGACCCCTGATTCAGGCGGCAGGCAGAGCAGCAGTGTAAGCGTCATTTTTTGGGTCACCCTCGTGCGGGGAACCCTGGCCATCACCCTGGGCCTGGCGTTGCTCATCCAGCCTGACAAGGCGCGACCCCTCCTGATCTCGTTCATGGGCATGTTCTGGCTGGTGAGCGGGGTCATGAGCATCCGCTGGGGGCTTTCCGGTGAGCGGGCCAGGGGCCTGCCCCTGCTCGCCGGTATTGTCGGCGTTCTGGCCGGCCTGGCTGCCACCCTACGGCGGTGGCAGCCGGTGGCTGGTCTGACCAGCGAAAGCGTGGCCATCACCGTGCTGGGGGTCGCAATCCTGCTAGCCGGCCTGCTGCACGTGGTCGGCGGGTTCCGAACGGGCCAGGATTCGGAACGCCAGTGGTCGTGGACAAGCTTCTTCCTGGGCCTCTTTGAGGTTATCATGGGCGGGTTGCTGATCGTGGAGCCCTTGGACCCGGGAAGGATCGTCTACCTCGCGGCCAGCATCTGGGCGCTGATCGGCGGGTTCATCCTCTTTGGCGACGCCCTACGCCTGCGAGCCAAAGCGAAGGAGGCGGCTCTGAGTAAAGACGGCCAGTAGACACCCTGCGAAAGTACCTTCCGGGAATAGGGCACCGTCTCCCCCAGTGCCGGTCCGGGATCGGGCGGCGCGCCGGTCTCTGTCGGGTCCAGGGAAGGTCTCTTGCGGGCCAGAGAGTCAACTGGCTTAGCCGATCCCGAACACCCCCAGAATCGACTCGACCAAGGCGCGAAGAAGCAGACCAATAGCTTCACCCAAGTTCTGTGGTGTCTCTGCAGCCACTTTGGCTGCCGGCAGTGGTTGCGAGCTCGGTCCCTCTGCTGGGGTGGGCTGTGACGCCGGTGCTTCCACAGGCGGGGCCTGCCCCTCACGGACCTCGAAGGCCGTGCCATCCAGCACGACAATGACGTTATCGCCCAGGGCAAAGTAGCGACCCCATTCGGGCCGGGCGACGATGAGGGCGAAATAGTCCTCACTGCCAAAGCTCACCGGCACAGGCGTCATCTTGTCAGGATCGAAGGTGGTATCGGTCCACACGTCGTCGTGGAGAATGAAGGTCCTATCGCCCACGTACTTGACCGGGCTGAACGCGTAGCCGTACTCGTCGGTCGCGCCGCCTCCCAAGCCCGGCGACAGTGCCGCCGGGGCCACGGCCTCGGACAAGGTCCTTTCCCCAGCGCTCCGCTCTACGGCGTTCTGGCCAACGGCGGGTACTGCGGTCGCCTGGACCTGGACCTTCCTGGCAATCTCCTCACGGCCCTCCTCGCGAAGCGCCATCTCGGTCTCTTCCACCAGGAACGAGGTGTAGGGGGTGATGATGCCGTAGCGGATGGAGAGATCCACGATTTCGTCGATCAGTTCTTTCTCCTCGCCGTGGAGTCGGATCTGCTGCAAGAGATAGCCAATCTTACGTGTAGCCCACAGCCGGGCGATAAACTCCTCGCCTCCCGTCCGGTGGAAGCTCACGTCGTTGTACCGGTAGCTCTCGGACTCGTCGTTCACCTCGCCCTGGAGGGTGATGGTCGTATCCCCGCCCTGACGGTAGCGGCCCACGACCACCAGTTGTGTCCCGGCAAAGAGGTCGGGCAAAGGGTAGGGGTAGACATCATCCACATCCATCTGTCCAAAGTCGATCTCCAGGTCGGCCAGCAGCGGCGTGCTGACCTTGGCGTAAAAGGCCGACACCTTCTCGTCAATGGCCTGCTCGGGGCGGACGTAGCCGCTAGCACCCCGGTGGTTCAGGGCGATGGTGTCGAGCAGGACGGTGTTCACGTCGTAACCCAGGCCAAAGGGAAAGATGCGGACGTTGCCGGGCGCGTCGTCGCCCACGTTGTCGATGATGCGCTCCACATCCACCTCGCCCGTGGTGGGTAGGCCATCCGTCAGAAAGATGAGGGTGGTAGGCCGCCTGTCGCCGACCATGTCCAACGCCTCTAGCAGGGCGCGGTTGATGTCGGTGGAGCCGTTGGCCTCCAGGCGGGCCACAAAGTCGCGGGCCTCACCCCGCTCGCCGGCCGGCACCAGGTCCCGGGCATACTGGTGCGTGCTGGTGCTGAAGGCGATGACGTTGAAGCGGTCCTCCTCGTGCAGGTTGTCCAGCACGAAATCCAGCGCCTCCTTGGCCTGCTCGATCTTTTCGCCGCGCATCGAACCCGATATGTCGAGGACCAGGATCACGTCCTTGGCAACCACCTCCTGCGTCTCGATCTCGACTTTGGGCGCGGCCAGGAGCAGGAAAAAACCGTCACTCCCGCCATCGGGCCTGTAGCTGAGCAGGTTCAAGCCCACATCCTCAGGCGAGACGGTGTAATAGAGCACAAAGTCGCGGTCAGGCTTGACGTCGTATTCCTCGTAGCCGACGAGGGCGTTGTGGTCGCCCCGTCGCACGACGTCGACGTCGTGGCTGGGGCTATAGATAGCCTTCAACGGCTCCAGGCTGCGGATGGTGACGTTGACCGTCACCTCCTCCAGGGGACGAGGAGAGAACTTTTCAGTGTTGAGAGGGTAGACATACTCCACCAGGCCGTTGTCCACGGCCAGCACCTGGCTGTACTCCAGCTCGATGCGCCGCTCGCCGCCGGGCGGGATAGGATAGATGCTAGCCTGAAAGGCGTCGCGGCCCACATACTCAAGCAGGGCCGGATCGCGCCGTCGCCGGACGATGTCCTCGTAGATGCGGCGGGCTTGATCCCGCTCCAGCACCTGGCCCTCCAGCTTCTGGCCGTCGACCCACATGGCGAACTCGCTGATGGCCGCCTCTTCGGGCAGGGGGAAGATATAAGTGCCCTCTACCTCGTAGCGCCCCTCGTTGACAAACACCTGGTCCACGTGGGTGGTGGCCACCTGGTCCTCGATGGTGACTGTCACGCGATGGTACTTGATGGTCAGGTAGGGCACATCGACGATGGGGACGCCGGGGATCGGCTCGGGGATGACGATCCCATCTGCCAGGGCCGGCGTCGCGGGCGCGATCATCATCGTCAAAACCAGCAGGATTCCACACAAGGTCTGCATCCGCTTGCTGTTCATCGCTTCACTCCTCCACTTGAGCATTCTCTCGGACCTTACCTAAAAGACGCCGGAGCCGTGCTCAAGGTTCCAGAGAGCAGAAGCGCCGTGTGACCAGACCCAACTGCCCAGCACAAAGCACCCGTGGCAGGACTCGCCCGCCAGGGGCAGCTTGCGCTACGGTCGAATGGCTATGTCATGGCGATTTCGGCACTGTCAGGTGAATGGGCAATCAGATGCTGAAGGTCAGCTACGTCCAGCAAGCCCTCCTCCATCGCCCCGCGGACACCGTCCAGGATCACCAGGTGGTAGTTGCCGCTGTGGATCACCTGACGGAATACGGCAAGAACTGCCTTGACCGCGATTTGATCTGCAGGGGTATGGCAACGGGGCAGACCCCGGCCGGGCAGGCGGACCCGCACCAAGTCGATGGGCAGAATCCCGGTGTAGGGAGCCAAGGGGTGGCGTTCTCCGGGCGGGCCGAAGCTGGCGACGTAGGTCGGCAATTGCAGGCCGGCCACACTCATGGCCAGCCGGCACACGGCTTTTCGCTTCTTGGCTCCGGTGTAAAGGTAGGTACGCATGGCTCTTTCCCCTTTCCTCGAAGGTTTCAGAGACAGGCGTGGGCGGGTGATCTGGCTTGAACAGTAATCAGTCGTCAGTCATCAGTAGTCGGATTGGATGTCTGCCATCCGGCTACGGCCTACTGTCTACTGCTCTCACAGTTGCGGGACAGCGCCGGACTGGCCCCGGAGGGCGTCACCGGTCTTACCCCGGCTCCACGCCGGTCCTTTCTGCGGTCACGTATTGGCATTCAGCAATCAGCGGTCAGCTTTATTCAGTCTGCTTGCTAGCTGACAGTCAAGCGCCTACTCAAGCCGGGCCAGTGGCAGTCTATGCAGATCCACTGGCAGGCCGGCCACCATCAGGATGACGTGATCGGCGAGTCGGGCTAGCAACTGGTTAGCCCGGCCCAGGCAATCGCGATAGGTGCGGCCCAGGCTGTAGGGCGGCACAACCCCCAGCCCTACTTCGTTGGACACGACGATCAGGTGAACCCCAAGATCTTTGTGAACCTTCAGCAGGGACTCGACCTCGGCCTGGACACCGGGCCACGCCGTGTCCACGTCTGGCTCTGGGGCATCTGGCACGCCGGACAGGAGGACGTTGGACACAAGCAGCGTCAGGCAATCCAGGAGGACGACATCGGTCGCGCCGGCGTCGGGCAATTCCCGGATGGCCGCACCGACATTTCGTGCGACTTCCAACGTGATCCAGTCCCGTGCCCGACGGGACTGGTGGGCAGCCACCCGCACGCGCATCTCCTCGTCCAGTGCCTGAGCGGTGGCGACGTAAAGTACCCGCTGGCCCAGTTTGGACGCCAGCATTTCGGCATAGGTGCTCTTGCCGCTACGAGCGCCGCCCAGGATCAGCGTGAAGGTCGGACCATCTTTTGCCATTGACATTCCGTGTTTCCCTGCTCCAAGTCAAGATTGAGCGAGTCTTCGACACAAGCTCTCCGTCGAATGCTCAGTCCAGCCGTCCGTGACTCGCAGTCGGGTCACTGACATTGCTCAGGCGAGTCACGTTTCGTGTGCCGCTCACGATCTCGGCCACCATGGCCCGAGAGGGGAAAAAGTCCTCCCGGCTAAAGACCTCCAGGGTCAGCACGCCGTCGTAGCCACGCGCCGACAGCAGGTCGAGAACCGGCGCGACGCGCTCCGCGCCCTGGTGCAACAGCGACTGGTGATCGCGCTCGCCGATACCGTGCAGGTGGATCACGCGGGTGCGGGTCAGATGGTCGTCGAGAAAGCAGATGGGGTCGCGCCCCACGAGCCACAGATGTCCGACGTCCACGCACAGGCACACGGGTACCTGGTCCAGCAGGGGCA
>CBDUWJ010000218.1:0-5093 GCA_965370895.1 uncultured Anaerolineae bacterium
CTGCTGAATTGGAGGTGCGCGACATACTCTATACCGCCATCATCTCGGTGACGCGAGGTTACGCCGATCCCCAGACCGCCCTCGACCGGGCAGCCCGCGAGGCAAACGCCGTGCTGGCTGACCAACCCTAGCGGTCTGGTCTCCGGCGTCCTGGGGATAGGACGGAGAAAAGGTCCAGTCGAGGTACCGGTGCAGAAACTTGCCAAGACTGTCATTTTAGTGTATTATACTCTACAGAGCTCCACATCACCATTCAAGTTCGTTCCAACAGTCGGCAAGGGAGGTGAGGCCTAAAAAGAGCACGGTGCAGTTGGGTGATAGGGTCAAGCTGGCGTCGAATTCAGTACACAAGCAAGAAGAGAAAGGGAGAGAAAAATGAAAAAGAATCTGTGGTTAGTTCTGCTCGTGCTGTTCAGCGTCGCGGCGCTGGCGCTATCCGGCTGTGGCGAGGCCAAGTTGGGCACGGAGGACAATCCCATCATCATGTCCTTCGTGCCCTCCGGTGACACACAGGAGATCATCGCCAGCGGTGCCCAGATCGAAGAGGCAATCACTGACGCTACGGGACTGGTCATCGTGGGCAACGTGGGCACCGATTTTGCAGCGGTGCGAGAGGCGATGGGCGCCGGCAAGGCTCACATCGGCTGGCTCAACACCTTCAACTATGTCCTGGCCAGCGAAAAGTATGATGTGGACGTCGGTCTGGTGACCGAGCGCTATGGCACGACCTCCTACAAGGGGCAATTGAACGTCCGCGCCGACAGCGGTATCACATCCTTGCAGGACCTCAAGGGCAAGGTGATGTGTTGGGTAGACCCCAATTCCACCTCTGGCTACATTATCCCCCGTATCATGCTCGCGGCCAATGGCATTGACCCTGACGCTGACTTTGCCAAGACGGTCGAGGCCGGCTCACACAACAACGTGATCACTCAGGTCTACAACGGCGAGTGTGACGTGGGTGCGAGCTACGATGATGCTCGCGACTCGGTGGAGGACGACCTCCCGGATGTGAAGGACGTGGTTGTTGTTCTGGCGACTACCACCGACATACCCAACGACAGCGTGTCTTTCATCAAGGACTTCCCGGAGGAGACGCGGGCCCAGATCATCGAGGCCCTGCTCGCCTTTGCCGCCACGGAAGAGGGCAAGGAGGCGCTCAACACCCTCTACAACATCGCTGGCCTGCAAGAGGCCGACGACACTTTCTACGATGGCTTCCGCGCCGATCTGAGCAAGGCCGGCATCGACATCGAAGAACTGGCCAAGTAGGCAACGATGACAATCCTGAGGGAGAGAGGCTGACCTCTCTCCCTCTCTTCTGTTCCGCCTAACGAACGCAGACGTCTCCAACCCAGAGCACGCAGGGACAGCGTGGACGAATGACGTTCCACCCCCCGCGGTCTCTGGTAGTTGAAGGCGTAGAGCGCCCAGCCTTGTGAACCGGACGTTGGCGAGCTTGTGACACCAAGGCGTTGGGAAGGGAGGAAGGATCGCTTGCTGCGAGTGGAGAATCTCACCAAAGTCTTTCCCGATGGCACTGAGGCCATTCGAAACGTTAGCTTTGAGGTCAAGGATGGCGAGTTTCTGGCCATCATCGGGCTGTCGGGATCGGGCAAGTCCACCCTGTTGCGATGCATTAACCGCCTCATTGATCCGACCGAGGGGCGGGTGACCTGGGATGAGGTGGACATAACGGCAGCGCAGGGCAAGGAACTGCGCCGGATCCGCCGCCACATCGGCATGATCTTCCAGCAGTTCAATCTTGTCAAGCGCAGCAGCGTGATGACCAATGTGCTGTCGGGAAGGCTGGGCTACGCCAATCCCTGGCTTAGCCTGTTAGGCCGCTTCTCCTCCAACGACCGGCAGCGGGCGGCGGCGGCCCTGGACCGGGTGGGTATCGCCGAAAAGGCCGGCAATCGTGCCGACCGGCTCTCAGGCGGCCAGCAGCAGCGGGTGGGCATTGCCCGGGCACTGATGCAAGAGCCAAGTCTGATGCTGGCCGACGAGCCAGTTGCCAGCCTTGACCCGGTGCTGGCCCATTCGATCCTCCAATACCTCGAGCTCCTCAACCGCCAGGATGGCATCACCGTTCTGTGCAGCCTTCACTTTCTCGATCTGGTGCACCGCTACGCTACCCGCGTCATTGGTCTGAAGGACGGCGAGATGGTGTTCGATGGCCTACCCTCTGAGTTGACACCAGAGCGCTTCAAAGAGGTGTACGGCGAAGAGGCCGAGATGGTCACTGTGGGCGGCATGAACCAGTCCCAGGGTTAGCCAGGGTACAGCACAATGAGAGACAACGAACAGCGCAACGAGGCGCCTCACCGCCGAGACATGCCGACGGTCTTGCCTGCCCTGGTCTCATTGGTTGTGCCTGGCAGCGGGCAGTTCCTCCTGGGCGAGCGGGCACGGGGCATTGGCTTCCTTGTCACCATCCTCCTGCTCGGCGGGCTGATCGCGTGGCAGGGCAACCTCACGCTTCTCATGCCGCTGGTCTTCATCTGGTTGTGGGGCGCGTGGGATGCCTACCGTCTGGCCGTCGGAGAGAAGGGCCGTTTGGGCACACCCTTCCTTCTGGCTGCCATCATCGTCTTTGGCGTAGGTATCGCAGCTACCGAGATCCGGCCCGAGCGTTTGATCACCGGCCTGCCGAGCGTCCGGCCCTACCTCAAGGCACTCACAGAGCCGGAACTGATGGAGTATCCCACGGAGGACCTGGCAGGCCACGTGCCCATCCAGGTGCCGTGCATCGATCCGTTGCCCGAACCTGACAGGCTTCCCTCAGAGACCCCCAGCGTCCGAGTGGACGTCCCCTGTACGGAGGTCGGTGACCTAGTCAGAGTCGAGGGTGAGGGCTTTTTCCCCGACTTTGAGGGCGAGCTGTGGTGGCTGAATCCCCTCGGCAATAAGCAGCGGGTCATACAGGACGGTCAACCGCAAACCTTTGTCACCGATGAGGAGGGGCGCTTCGCCGCCACACTCAAGGTGCCGCTGGCAGTTTCGCTGACCAATCAGCCCGAACCTGGCAAGACGCAGACACACGTCATCCGCGCCGAGCAGCACAAACCCTATGGCTCTTTGCAGCCAACTGAGACGCTCAGCCTGGTGCTGGAAAAGATCGGCGAAACAGTGGCACTGGCCTTCCTCGCCACGGTGCTTGGGGCCTTATTTGCCGTACCGGTCAGCTTTCTGGCCGCCCGCAACCTGATGTCGGGCAATCGCGTCACGCTGGCCATCTACCACCTGACGCGGACGATTCTCAACGTCGTGCGCTCCATCGAGACGTTGATGTGGGCTATCATATTCGCCGTTTGGGTGGGCGTGGGACCTTTTGGCGGCATGCTGGCCCTGATGCTGCACACCATCGCTGCCCTGGGCAAGCTTTACTCCGAAGCCATCGAAAGCATTGATCCCGGGCCCATCGAGGCGGTGCGAGCTACAGGGGCATCCTGGCCCCAGATGGTGGTCTATGCCGTCCTGCCCCAGATTGTGCCCACCTTCCTATCCTTCACCCTCTACCGCTGGGACATCAACGTCCGCATGTCGACCGTCATCGGCCTGATCAGCGATGCCGGCCTGGGCTTCCTGGTCATCCAGTGGATCCGCCTCAACAAGTTTCGGGCCATGGCCACAGCCATTATTGCCATTGTGCTGGTCATTGCCATCCTGGACCTTGTCTCGGCCTGGCTGCGGAGGCGGATCATCGAGGGCACGCCGGCCTCGCGCCGGGCGAGCCCTCTCCGCCGTGCTGTGACGACCGCGCTGCTGTTGATCGGCTTTGCGGCCGCCTTGATCTGGTCCTGGAACGTGGCTAGGGTTAGCCTCTACGACCTTGCCGCGGGCACACCGGAAGGCCTGCGCATCATGCGGGCGTTCCTGGTCCCCGAGATGTTTACCCGGCCGACGGAGGAGCACAGTGTCAGCGCCGAGCTACCGGTGCCTTGTAGCTCGGGCCAGCCATCGGCCGCCCAGGTGAGCGGTCCGCGCGTCAGCCTCTCCCTTTCCTGCGGGGAGGTGGGCGAACCGCTCATCATACGAGGCCATGAATTGCCGCCCAACAAGGAGGTCTCTGTACGTTGGACCCTGTCCGATGGCGCCTATCTGCGCGTCCACAAGGAGTGTTGTACCACCGATGACACAGGCGGCCTGACCTGGGAAACAAACATACACCCACTGATGACGGTCGATGAGGAGGCCGGCCGGCCGGAACCAGGCAGCGTGGCGATCACCTGGAAGGAGGTCGTGGGCGGGCCGCAGCTCAGCGATGCCTTCAAGCAGGTGGTCCATCTGTCGCTGGTGACGTTGCTCATGGCGCTCCTGGCCACCACGCTGGGCTCGTTCTTTGCCATCCCGCTGAGCTTTCTCGCCGCTCGCAACATCATGGGCGATAGCGCCCTCGGTCGGACGATCTACTACACTTCCCGTACCATCTTCAACCTCTGGCGGGCCATAGAGCCGATGATCCTGGCCCTGATCTGTGCTGCCTGGGTGGGAATCGGGCCATTTGCCGGGGTGTTGGCCCTGGCCATCAACAACATACCCAACCTGGCCAAACTGTTCTCCGAGTGCATCGAAGAGATTGACACCGGCCCCGTGGAGGCGGTCACGGCCACGGGAGCCAACCGTCCTCAGACGCTGGTTTACGCTGTTGTGCCTCAGATCGTGCCCAAGTTCCTGGCTTTCATCCTCTACCAGTGGGACATCAACATCCGCATGTCCACGGTGATCGGCTTTGTCGGGGGTGGGGGCATTGGCCAGTTCTTCCGCCTGTCAGTGGGCATGAACCAGTACGCCGCGGCTGGCATGGCTGTCTGGGCCATCGTGATCATGGTCTGGAGCATGGACTTTATCAGCGCCAGGGCCCGGGAAAAGATGACCTAGTTGGGGGGACCATGCGCACTCTGGTAATCACACCCTGCTCTGCCAAGAAGCGCGGAAACGTGGCCGAGGGCGCCCGTGCAGAGGACCTGGCCGATCCCGGACAAAGAGAGCAGGCCGAAGCGCGATTTGCGGCATTGGCCCATCCGGCGTCGGAGATGTACAGCGGCACGCACCATCGGCTAGTCATGGAGGGGGTGCAGGCGGTGTGG
>CBDUWJ010000219.1:0-5090 GCA_965370895.1 uncultured Anaerolineae bacterium
GTCGAAAAAGTGGTCACCGCCACGCCGCCGCCGGCGCGCGACGTCATCATCGTGGCCCTGGACAAGTCACCACTGACCCTGGATCCGGCCGACCACCGCGACCGGACGGCAGAGACCGTCATCCGCAACATGTTCGACGGTCTCGTGACTCGCGACACGCGGAGCGGCGTGCACATGGAATTGGCAGAGTCGCTGGAATGGGTGGACGACACAACCTTGGAGGTTAAGCTACGCCAAGGCGTCAAGTTCCACGACGGCGTGGAGATGACGGCTGACGACGTGGTCTTTACCTTTGAGCGCATCATCGGCGAGAATATGATAGAGTACCCTGAGCCGCATTCCTCCCCCCGCAAGGGCCTCATCGCGCCGCTGGAGTCAATAGAAAAGGTAGACGACTATACCGTGACCATGAAGTTCAGCGGCCCCTGGCCGGTGGCCATGCAGATGCTTGTCCATCAACAGATCGTGCCCAAGCACTACCTGGAGGAAGTGGGCACCGAGGGCTTTGTCGCCAACCCCATCGGCACCGGGCCCTTCAAGTTCGTCTCGGCCAAGGGGCTGGACGAGATCGTCCTGGAGCGCTTTGATGACTACTGGGGCGGCGCCCCCGATCTGGAACCGGTCGGCCCAGCCTGTGTCAAGACCGTTGTCTTCCGCGTGATCCCCGAGGCCTCCACCCGGGTGGCGGCCCTCCTGGCTGGAGAAGTGGACATCATCCAGTCTCTGCCTGCGGAGCTGGTGGACACCCTGGCCCAGACGCCAGGAGTGCAAGTCAAAACCGCCCCCAGCACCCAACCCAAGTGGATGGAGATGAACGTCCACCAGGCGCCGTTTGACGATGTGAGGGTCCGCCAGGCACTGAACTACGCCGTGGACAAAGATCTGCTCATCGAAGCCCTATACGGTGGGCGCGGGGTCGCCCTGCCAGGCCCCCTCTCGCCCTACAACAACTTTGTCAACAAGAGTCTCCAGCCATACCCCTACGATCTGGACAAAGCCCTGGAGCTCATGGCGGAGGCCGGCTGGACCGATTCGGACGGCGACGGCATTCTGGACAAGGATGGCCAGCCCTTTACCTTCACCATGGACACCCTGGCAGTGCAGCGCACCCTGGCTGAAGCGGTGGCCGACCAGATCCGCGGCCTCGGCCTTGACGTTAGCGTCCGGTTCTGGGACTATGGCGTGGTCAAACCCATGCTGCTGGCGGGCGAGCGCATGGCCTTTCTCGAGGATTGGGGCGATTCGGCCTTTGACCCCGTCGGCCACTTTGAGGCCAAATGGCACACCTACACCGAGGGCGAGTCCCACGGCCGCGGGAGCTTTTCGACCTACAGCAACGAGCGAGTGGACGAGTTGATCAAACAAGGCGAGACAACTCCCGACACCGCCGAGCGGCAAGCGATCTACGACGAGGCCCAGGAGATCGTCTACGAGGAAGCTCCGGCCATCTTCTTGATCCTGCCCGAAGAGGCCGAAGCGGCCCGCGACGACATCCAGAACTGGGAGCCAGCTTCAGACAGCCGCGAAAATCTGCACGACGTGTGCGTCGCACCATAGGCTGTTCGTTGCAGACCATACTGTGTCAGGGGTCGGGTCAACGACCCGACCCCTGACCACCGCCCCAACTCGTGCGTCTGGCCTGGCCATCCAGGCTGGCGCAGTCACTAGCAAGTTGGGCATCTACCACGTCTTGCCAACACTCTGAGGAAGGACATAGCCATGCGTGCCGCCAAAATCCTGGAACGCGTCCTGGCGGTCATCCCCATTATGTTTGGAGTGGCCATCATCGTCTTTCTCTTCATGCGCCTCACTCCCGGCGACCCGGTGGACATCATGATGGGATCGGGCGGGGCAGTATCGGCTGGAGAGATGGAGAAATTGCGCCACGAATTCCACCTCGACGAGCCCCTCCACGTGCAACTGTGGCTGTTTCTCAAGGATGCGGTCCGGGGTGACTTGGGCTACTCCTACGTCCAGAAGCGGCCGGTGACCGAGCTCATCGCCGAGCGCTTGCCGGCCACCATCGAACTCGCTCTGGGCGCCCTGTTCTTTGCCCTGCTCGTTGCCTTTCCCATCGGCATCTATTCCGCCGTGCGCCAATACTCGCTGACTGATCGCCTCGGCATGGCCGGAGCCTTTTTGGGCATATCGATGCCCTCTTTCTGGTTAGGCATTATGTTGATTATGCTCTTCTCCGTGCGCCTCCACTGGCTGCCGGTTCAGGGCCGCCTCGACTTTGGCATCGAGCTGCAGGAGATAACGGGCATGTACGTGCTGGACAGCATCTTGACGGCGAACGGGCCGGCGCTGGTCAGCAGTGTGAAACACCTGATCCTGCCCTCGATCGCTCTGGGGGCTGCCGTAGCGGCCATCATTGCCAGGGTGCTGCGCTCCAGCATGGTGGAGACTCTGCGCCAGGACTATGTCACCCTCGCTCGGGCCAAAGGCCAGAAGGAGTCAGTGGTGGTGACAAAACACGCGCTGCGCAATGCCCTGATCCCCACCGTAACGGTGGTAGGCCTGCAGGTGGGTGTCCTGCTGGGCGGCAACATGATCGTAGAGACCGTGTTCGGCTGGCCTGGCCTGGGACGGATGGTGGTTGATGCCATCTTCAAGCGCGACTTTCCTCTGGTGCAGGGGGCCGTGATGATCTATGCTTTTGTCTTTGTACTCGCCAACCTGATCGTGGACATCCTCTACCACTACTTGAACCCCAAGATCGAGCTCTAGCCCAGACTGGACCGGGCCCGGAGGCCCGGTTCAAAGACTAGCCAGTCTACGTTAGGTATTCGAGGTCAACATGGACCCATCGACTTCTCCCAACGGAAGTAGTTCCTCTGCGGCCTCTGAGCCTGCTTTTCTGGCCCGTCTGACGTACCGGTGGGGCGTACGGCTACGGCTTTTACGCAGCAATCTGGGCAATTTCCTGGTCGAGTTGGCCCAGCACCGGTTGGCCCTGATAGCTGGGATCATCGTCCTTATCTACATACTGGCAGCCGTTCTCGCTCCGTCCATCACCCGCTACGATCCCCTCCGGGGCAACCTCCGAGAGCGCCTTCTTCCGCCAGCCTGGATGGAGGGCGGCTCCATGGCCCACATACTGGGGACGGATGAGCAGGGGCGTGATCTGGGGACCCGCATCATCTATGGCGCGCGCGTCTCGCTGTTAGTGGGCTTTCTGGCGGTGGGCATCTCGGTGGCGATTGGTGCGTCGCTGGGCGCGCTGGGTGGCTTTTACCGGGGTCGGTTTGACTACGTTGTGTCCCGTTTTGCCGACCTGCTTCTGGCATTTCCTTTTCTCATCTTTGCCATCGGCATGATGGCCTTTCTGGGACCGGGATTTGGCAACCTGATCCTGGCCCTGACGTTTAAGGGCTGGGTCGAGTTCTTTCGCCTGGTCCGGGGCGAGACCATGTCAGAAAAGACCAAAGAGTACGTAGAGGCAGCCAAGGTCGTAGGACAGCCCAACGCACTCATTATCGGCAACGAGATCTTGCCCAACATCATCCAGTCCGTCTTTGTCCTGGCCACCTTGCGCATCGGCTTTATGATCATCATGGAGGCCAGCCTCAGCTTCCTGGGCCTGGGCATCCAGCCGCCGACTCCGGCCTGGGGCTCGATGGTGGCTGCCGGCCGTGACTATCTCCTCGCCGCCTGGTGGGTTTCCACCATGCCTGGCATCGCTATTTTGATCCTGGTCCTATGCATCAACGTCTTTGGCGAGGGATTGCGGGACATTCTGGATCCCAGACTCAAGTTGGAGTAGGGCACGCTTGACAGCCAATGCCTCTTTCGGGGCGAAGGTGAACGAGGTTCACACCATAATCGGCGAAGGAAAGCAGAACATGATCGAGACCAGCATACTGCTGGAACTGCGACACCTGACGACCGTCTTTCCCACCCGGCGTGGTCAAGTTCGGGCAGTGGACGGCATGGACTTGACACTCCACAAAGGGGAGAAACTCGGGATTGTGGGAGAATCGGGTTCGGGCAAGAGCGTCACCCTGCTATCCATCATGGGCTTGGTACCCAAACCAGGAGAGATCGCGGATGGGGATGTTCTCTTTCAAAGTGAGAGCTTGCTCTTGAAATCCCAGGCCGAGATGCGCGCCATCCGGGGCAAAGAGATCGCCATGATCTTCCAGGATCCCTTGACCACCTTGAACCCCGTCTTCTCTGTGGGAGAGCAGATCCGCGAGTCGCTACGCATCCACAACATCGTCACGTCATCAGACACCTCTTCAGACGGACGGCGGCGTACCCTCTTCCGGCGGCGACGCAAGGACGCTGAGCAGGAACGCGTCATCCAGGTCATGGAGGATGTAGGTATCCCCTCCCCTGAAGAAATGGCCAAGTCCTACCCCCACCAGTTCTCCGGTGGCATGCAGCAACGGGCGATCGTTGCCATAGCCCTCGCCTGTGAACCCCGCCTTCTCCTGGCCGATGAGCCGACCACCGCCCTGGATGTAACCATCCAGGCCCAGATCATGGATCTATTGAACAGGATCAACCGGGAGCACGGCACGAGCATCATCCTGGTCACCCACAACTTGGGACTGGTGGCCGAGTTCTGCGACAACATCATCGTCATGTACGCCGGGTGGATGATGGAGCAGGGAACTGCGGATGAGGTGATCGGTGATCCCAAACACCCCTACACGGAGGGGCTGCTGCGCTGTTTACCTCGCATTTCGGAAAAACGGAAAAAGATCCATCCCATCCCTGGCCTTGTGCCCGACCTGGCTGGTCTTCCGCCAGGGTGCCCCTTCTCTCCGCGCTGCGAGCGGGTCATGGACAAATGCCGGGAAGATACGGACATTCCCCTCACGGAACTTGGGAGGGGACGTCTGGTGCGCTGTCTTTTATACTGATGCAACTTCCGTTAGGGGATAGCATTGAGGTGACTCAGGAACAGAGTGACAATCAGGCGCCAGCGCCTCTGGTCGAGGCGCGAGGAATCGAGAAGCATTTCTACATCACACCCAGCTATCTGACCAGGCTTCTGACGCGTCAGCAGGCGCAGGTGGTGAGGGCGGTGGATGGTATCGACCTCACAATCTACCCCGGAGAGACGGTGGGACTGGTAGGAG
>CBDUWJ010000220.1:0-5090 GCA_965370895.1 uncultured Anaerolineae bacterium
AGGAAGACCTGGAGGGCCTGTCTTTCGCCTTCCGGGGCCAGGTCCAAAGCCCCCTCAGCCGCAATGATGGCGTTGTCAATCTCGCCCTTCTGCTGATAGAGCAGCGCCAGGTTCTTGTGGCTGTTATAGTCATCGGGCATCAGCTCCACCACGGCCAAGTTCTCAGAGATGGCCTCATCCACCCGGCCCTGTCTAGCATAGACGTAGGCCAGCGCGCTGTGGGCGTGTGGATTTTTAGGGTCCAGTTCCAGAATCTGCTTGAAGGTGCCTTTGGCAGCATCCCAATCTTCGGCGCTCATCTCAGTGTTACCTTGGGCAATCAACTGCTGAATCTGCTGCGCATCCTCAGAAGACGACCCCGGCTGGGCCACGCCGAGCTGGGCCAAGAAACCCTGCATCGCCTGCTTCTGATTCTCCGGGGCCAGCTCCAGTGCAAGGGTCCCCTCACGGATGGCATCGTCATTCCGCCCCATCTGCTGGTAGAGGATGGCCAGGTTCTTGCGGTCGTTGAAGCTCCTGGGCCGGAGCTCTACGGCTTTGAGGTAGCTCTCGAGCGCCGATTGCATGTCTCCGATCTGTGAGTAGACATAGCCCAGCGCGCTGTAACCCTCCACAGTCCTGGGGCTGACGTCGACCGCGCGATGGTAGGCCTCCACCGCCTTTTCCCACTCCTTCTGCTGCATGTAGAACTCACCCAAGAGTAGATAGGTCTGATGGTACTCGCTATCCAGGGATAAGGACTTTTCATACATCTCCAGAGCCCGGTCATTGTCGCCCAGGACGTAGTAGGTCTGCCCCCATTCGTTGAAGAGCTGGGCGTTGTGCGGACTGAGACTGGTGGCATCAACGTAGAAGTCCAGGGCTTGGTTCAACCGGTCAGTGCGTTGTTCGCCCTGGCTCAATCCCCCCCAGGTGCGGTACAGCCGGGCCAGGTTGGCCGAGTGGTCGGTGTTGAGTGGCGAGATCTCACGAGCTTTGCGAAGCGCCTTTTCGCTTTCCCGCAGCCATGCCTCTCGCTCCTGCCCTGTGGCATCCTTACCCTTTTCCATGTAGGCCCGCCCCAGGAACAGATAGTAAAAATCCTGGTCTTTGGCAATGTCGGTGGCCTGATCGTAGAAAAAGATGGCCCCGTCCCACTGTTCAGCCTTTTCCGAACTCAAACCCTGTTTGTACAGGATGTCGGCACGGACTATGCTGATGTTGGTGGCAAAGATCAGGATCCCGGCCACGACGGGAAGGATCACGACCAGAGCGATCACGGCGATGTCGCCCAGCTCTCCGCTCCAGCGCCAGGTTCTGACCCGCTGGCGGAACAGCAGGGCCAGCACGGAAGCCAGGGCGATGATCACAAGGAACACAAAGACATAGTAGAAAGTGATTGTGTTGGCCAGGGGGTTGGGAGCGTCAGGGGTGGTGATGGTCACCGGCTTTAGGCGAACCGCGTGGCCCAGGGTGAAGAGAAGCACCCCACCAAAGGAGATCAGGGCAAAGACACCCACCGAGGCGAGCCAGTCCCGTGCTCCCATGCCCTCCGACTCCCCCGGGGTCGAATGCTCACCAAAGGTGAGGCAGTCATTCAAGCCTATGAGACCGATCATACCCCAGGTGACCAAGAGCAGGACCAACATCACCGGCGACGCTTGCCCATGGCTTTGGCTCAGCGAATTCCAAATGGTGGGCAACAGTCCGGGGTTCCCTGGCTGGACGGTGATGTAGTCAAACATCATCGTACCGAGGATGAGAACCGCTACCAGGCTAAGGACCAGGAGTTCACGCCGCCCAGAGGCCGGAGGCCCATCCTGATTCCCTGTCCCGTGGTGTCGAGGCCCTCGATCTGGCGCTGTGTCCCGTCGCCGGCGCCGGCGCGACTCTGGCTGTTGGCGCTCGACAGGGACTGACCGGGCCCCAATTGCGGCCGCTTCTGGGATAGCTGACTTCTCCTCGGCGGGCTGCAGTCCGCCAAGAGCAGGCGCCAAGCGGGTGCCGATCACGACCATCATCGCCGCGAACATCCAAAAGTAGGTGCGAGTTGCAGCGATGGCAATCCCAAAATGGATCTCGACGTAGTGGGCTATCACCGCCGACACCAGAGCCAGCACCCAGAGCGTATAGTCCCCGCTCCTGGGTGTCGACATCTGCGCTGGCTGCACGTCATGCCTGATGGCTGACCCGGTCCCAATGGCTGGCCGGGACCGAACAGTTGCGGCGACGACGGCCATAAAGACGTAGATTGCCAGACCCGCCATCGTGCCCAGAGGGACGCCCAGACCGACGTACAACGGCCCGCGCCAGGCCCAGGTCGCCAAGGCTCCAAGGAAACCCCCGCCGATCCACATTCCCAGGAAGGCCAGTTTCCGCCAACGATCGCGGATCAGCCCTAGCCATTTGAGGCCATAGTAAAAGACGCTGGTGAACACTAGCATGTATATCGCAAAGCCCACCACCCCGGTGATCACCAACGCGTCAAAGGTCTCGTTGTGAGAGCGGTCGGGCGAGGCATTGCGTCGCTCATAGTGGGCTAGGTCGGGGGGATAGAAACGGTTGTACGCGACATACATCGATTCTGGACCGTAGCCGATGAGAGGCCGCAGGGCATTGAGTGCGTCAGATCTGCCCTCTTCGCCAGGTTTCTCCAGGGGGTCGTGCCAACTCATCATGTCGACTACGCCCTCCCAGATCAGGATCCGGACCTTACCCGTGCCGGTATCGGTCTGTAGTACCTTGCCGAGGCGACCCACGTAAGGCACTTCCCTCAGGTTGTTTATGAGAGGCGATTCGACCGTGTTGAACATCACCAGAAAAACTATGACCACAGCGGCCACGCCGCTCATCAGCCAGGGAAGCCACACCCGTCGCTTGAGCAATCCCAACAGGGCAAAGTAAAAGAACAGCCCAGCCAGAAGACCAAGCAGTGGCCCCCGGCTCTGCGAGTAGAAGATTGCGACGATTTGGGCGATAAGGATCACAGAATAGCCGGCCAACAACAGCAGCCGGTATACGGGCTTGCGCAGGTAGTAGGCAAAGGCCGCCATGGCCAGCACGTAAATTAGGGAAGCCAGCAATCCCAACCAATAGTAGTTGGCGCTGGCCGGGGGGAAAAAGATCTCCAGGATCCAGGAGAACCCCACCAGAAAGGCAAAGGTCAGCGGCAGAGAGATGGCCAGCACCCGGGGACGTCGCTCGGCCGGGCTAGCAAGATAGATGGGTACCTGAAGGCCCACCCCAACTGCCAGAGCCACCCAACGAGGCCACAGCCACGCTCCTTCTGATGCGCCCCGGCCTAGCAGCATCCCCACGAGCAGAGCGCCCGCCAGGAGGACAAAAGCTGCCACACCGAGAACCCCGTCCCGCATGTCCACGTGGCCCGCAGTCTGCTTCCAGTTCTCCAACAGCCGCGACAGAGTCAACGGCACGATCATGATGAGAAAGGCTGACACAAAGATGGCATTGCCCATGTTTGATGCGACGCGGCTCGTTACGTCGCCTCCCCAGGGCAGAGGGTCCAGGCCAAAGTGCTGGATCAGGCCATACATGGCAATGGGAAAACTGACGAGGATCATGACCGTGATGAGCCGATTGAGCTGTCTTTTGGTGCGGAGCCCCTGCAGCGCCAGGAAGAAGATGACCACGTAGGACAGCGTGGTATAGGTCCCCTGCAAGCGCTGGTAGGACCCCCACAAGCTAACTCGCGGAACCACCGAGGTTGCCGTGCTGACGAGATAAACCAGCACCAACAACAACGTGGGTAGCACCAAGGGGGTCTGCTGCACCCGTCGCCAGAAGGACAAGCTTCCACCCTCTTGGGCCCCCTCATTGGAGCGGGCCCGCCCATCTTCCGCGACGCGGATGACCCAGGCAACGCTCATCACCAAAGCGATGGAGCGCAACAGTGACAGTTTGTCCGGCTCGAACACACGCTGTGAGTAGATATTGAAAAAGAGCGGCACGACGATCACCGCCGCCAGCCAGCCTGCTTCAATCACACTGTCACAGAAAAGACCTAACCTGGTACGCATCTAGAGCTTGCTTCCCCCAATCCTATTGGACCCGCTCTCTGGATCTCCTGAACGGCGGCGACACGCGGTGATCCGAAGATCAGCGTCAACCTCGCTCACCTATCAGGACCCGGCAGGCTGGCCGGGTCCGAGTGCCGGATCGAAAAACCCAGCCACGTCGTTGCGCCCTGGCGCCAACGTCTCAACAGGCCAGGCTTGCCCGAACCAGGCGATAGTTTCCTCCAGCCCCTCTTCAAGCGGGGTGTCGGCGCGAAAGCCCAACACCTGCACAGCGCGGCGGATATCGGGCACCCGGCGACGTGTTTCTTCAAAGTTCTCCCCGAACACGTTGAGGTAGGGCACCTCTACGAGATCGGAATCGGAGCCGGCGAGTTGGCGGATCATCCGCGCCAGGTCCACGACCTTGGTTTCGCGATCCGAGCCGATGTTGAAAACCTGTCCCACCGCATCTGGAACGGTGCCGGCCAGGATAGTGCCCCGGACTGTATCGGCAATGTAGGTGAAACATCGGGTCTGCTGCCCATCGTCAAACACCGTGATTGGCCGGTTCAACCGTGCCTGGGTGACAAACTTGGCGATGACGCTGCCATAGCCTTTGGGGTCCAGGCGCGGGCCGTAGGAATTAAAGTAGCGCACGATAGTGACCGGCAGGCCCTTGTCCGCGTACGCAAAGGCAAAATGCTCGTCAATCGCCTTGGCCATGGCGTAGGACCAGCGGGCCACGGTGGTTGGGCCAAGTAGGCGATCGTCCTCCTCGCGCAACGGAACGGCAGTACTCTTGCCATAGACCTCGGAACTGGAGGCAATGACCGTGCGCCTCCAGTACTTGTAGGCCTTCTCCAAGACCACTTCGGTGCCCTTGACGTTGGTATAGATACCGTGCAGCGGGTCCTCGACCACATATTTGACACCCACCACCGCCGCCAGGTGATAGACCTGGTCCACTTGGGCGACAATACGATCCATCAGCGTTTCGTTCAGGATCGTATCATTGACGAAATGGAAGTGATCATGTCCCAGCAGATGCTGAACGTTGGCGATCTTGCCGGTGGACAGGTTGTCCACCACAAAAAC
>CBDUWJ010000221.1:0-5080 GCA_965370895.1 uncultured Anaerolineae bacterium
GAACGTCAACTCCGGGGGCGTGTACTACCAAGACCTGGGCTCGATGTTCGTAATCGAGTACTTTCACGTGTTTGGCACTCCGATTTGGGGCTACGGCCGGTGGGAGGCGATTCTGTTTGAGGATGGCAACATCCTCTTCCAGTATCGAGATGTCGACTTTGATGCTGGCTGGCAGGACTATGGCAGATCAGCGACGATCGGCATTCAGGGCAATGCTACCACCGGGCTGCAATACTCCTACAATACTCCGGCGTTGTCTGATGGTTTGGCCGTCTGTTTTGCCTATCCGGGGCAGCGCTCCGATTGCTCCATGGGCGTGCGCTGGCTCAATGCCGATCCTACAACTGGTATGTTGCCTGGCGGTGGCGACCAGGACATCGAAGTCGTCTTTGACGCCAGCGCGCCCGAAGTGACGGAGCCGGGTGACTATTACTCCATGCTCATCGTCCAGAGCAACGACCCGGACACACCGCTGATCCAACTGCCGGTGACGATGACGGTGGCTTACCCTGCCAGTTGGGGCGAGCTAGAGGGCACCGTCGCCAGCCTGGGCTACTGCGATGAAGATCCCGCCCCGCTGGCCTCTGCTGAGGTCCTCGTCCAAGCCAGCACCGGTTTGACCTGGACCCTGACCACCGACGACGAGGGTGCCTATGACCTCTGGCTCAATGCTTCCCACAGCCCGTTGACGGTGACCGCCACCTACACGGAGCACGTGATGGCCCAGGTGACGGGCGTCGGCGTTACCGCGCAGATTACGACCGCCCAGGACTTTGACCTGCGCTGGCTGCAGCCCTGCATCGGCGTCGAGCCCACGAAAGTCGCGGCTACCCTGGAGGTGGGGCACAAGGCGACGGAAACCCTGACCATCTCCAACCGGGGGGCGGCCATGGGCCACTTTGCCCTGGCAGAGGTGCCAGGCGGGGCCAAAGCCCAAGGCAGCCGGGCCCTGACCCCGCGCCCGGCAACGGCCCGACTCCACCTGGGAGGCCAGGTGTACAGGGCTCAGGGGCCCAAGGGGCCGGGCCCGGAGGGGGTGGGCAACGGTCCGCCTCCCCTGGCCAGCGGTGGGCCCGATCCCTTTGGCTACACCTACAAGGACTCGACGGAGGAAGCCGGGCCGGAATACCAGTGGATCGAGATCGCCCCGCCAGCCGGTGGCTTTGGCACCGAGATCGCAGGCCTCAGCGGCGGGGACGATGCCTACTTCTGGCCGCTGTCGATGCCTTTCAGCTTTGACTTCTACGGCGGTGACTATGGCCAGATGGCCGTCGGCACGAACGGCACGTTGTACTTTGAGGATGGACATCTGGGTGCCAGGTACGAGAACGTGGCCATCCCGGGACCCAACGACTCCGGCGTGGAGCGCTTTATCGCCCACTGGTGGGACGATCTCGTCATCGATCCGGGGGCTATCTACTGTCAGAACCTGGGTTCGATATTCGTGGTCGAATACTACCAGGTTTCGGGTCATGGCAGCCCTGACCATGGCTCCTGGCAGGCCGTGCTCTTTGACGATGGCAACATCCTGTTCCAGTATCAGGACGTGGCTTTTGACAACTTTCGGAGCTTTGGTGCCAGCGCCACGGTCGGCATCCAGGGTGACGAGGCGACCGGCCTGCAGTATGCCTACAATGCCACGGCCCTGCTCGATGGCCTGGCCATCTGCTTCGCCCATCCCGAGGGATCGCCGGACTGTAGCTGGGAGGTTCCCTGGCTTTTCGCAGAGCCCCTCACGGGCAGTGTCCCGGCTGACGATAGCCAGACCATCAACGTTGTCCTGGATGCGAGCGTGCCGGAGGTGACGGACCTGGGCGACTACCAGGCGGGCCTCGTCATCCAGAGTGATGATCGGCAGATGTCCCGGTTCCAGGTCCCGGTCACGATGACCGTTCTGGCCCTGTCTCACAGACTGTACCTGCCACTCATCTTAAGGGAACCTTGAGGCTCGTGGGGCGGCGACCTGAACGGTTTGCCTGTCCCTGCCGTGTCCCAACCCGCGCTTGACAAGCAGTGTGAAATAGGGTATGATTCAGCGTACAGGGTGTAACCCGACGACATCAAGGAGACATGGTCAGTGCAGTCTCTTCTACCCTGATGGTAGGGTTCATCCTTGGCCTGTTGGTGGGTCTTCTGATGCAAAGTGAAGCTCGCCACCTCGAAGCGGGTTTTGGCCGCCACGAGCAGGTCAGAAACTGAGAGCCGTACCTGCGGGGCTGGTGTGCCCCGCCCAATGATGGTCTGTACGAACAGGGGGGCGTGGTCGATCGGGTTGGGGGGGCCCGTCGACTAGCAGTAGTGTCACTCTGGGCGTCGGATAGGGGTGATGCCGCCCGGTGTCACCCCTTTTATGTTGCCTTCGGCCCGAGGTTCTGGTACAATCACTAGGGCGCAATCCAATACACCAAACCGGCCCGTGAGCGGTGTTCTCCATGCGTAGAATGGTCGGATCACCGTCCGGTTCGGGCTATGGGCAACTCGCCGCGATTTACTGACAATGGTCCCCAACGACTCAAATGCCCACAGCCATGGGCCATCGAATCACCACCGGGAAGGAGAGACCTGGAACATGGACAGCGTAACAGAGCGGCTGGCGAGCTTTTACCTGGGGCAGGAGTATGACCTGCGAGAGGGCGAGACCCTCGATTCGGTTGTGCACTATGATGCCCGCGACTTGACGACCCATGCCGTCTGCCTGGGCATGACCGGCAGCGGCAAGACAGGCCTGGGGGTCATCCTGTTGGAGGAAGCGGCCCTCGACGGCGTCCCGTCGCTGGTCATTGACCCCAAGGGCGACATGACCAACCTGTTGCTCACCTTCCCCGACCTGCTCGCCGAGGACTTTCGCCCCTGGGTCAACCCCGATGACGCGCGCCGCAAGGACATGGATCTGGACAGCTATGCCGCCAGCATAGCCGATCTCTGGCGTAAGGGATTGGCTGGGACGGGGCAGAGCCCCGACCGCATCCGCCGCCTGAAAGATGCCGCCGATTTCGCCATCTACACCCCAGGCAGCAGCGCGGGCCGGCAGGTGAGTATCCTTCAGACGTTCGAAGCGCCGGACCTGTCGTGGGATACCGATTCCGAGTCGATCGTTGACAAGCTCGAGAGCGAAGTCTCGGCCCTGCTGGCGCTGGTCGGCATCGAGGCCGACCCGGTGAGCAGCCGCGAGCACATTCTACTGGCCAACATCTTTGAGAACGCCTGGCGCGCCGGTGAGGATCTCGATCTGACCCAACTGATCCTGCGCGTCCAGAAGCCGCCATTCAGCCAGCTCGGAGTTTTTCCGGTGGACACCTTCTACCCCGAAAAGGACCGCATGAAGTTGGCCATGCTCTTCAATGGGCTGGTGGCCTCCCCCACCTTTGCCGACTGGCTCGAGGGCCAGCCCCTGGAAATCGATGGCCTGTTGCACAGCCCGTCGGGCAAACCTCAGGTGAGTGTTCTCTACATCGCCCACCTTTCGGAACCCGAGAAACAGTTTTTTGTCACCTTGCTGTTGGAACAGGTGCTGAGCTGGATGCGCGCCCAGAGCGGCACAACGAGCCTGCGGGCGCTCCTGTACATGGACGAGCTGTTTGGCTACCTGCCGCCCCATCCGGCCAATCCACCCTCCAAAAAACCACTGCTCACCCTCCTCAAGCAGGCGCGGGCCTTCGGTCTGGGCCTGGTGCTCGCTACCCAAAACCCGGTGGACCTGGACTACAAGGCGTTATCCAACGCCGGGACCTGGTTCATCGGCCGCATGCAGGCCGACCAGGACAAGCAGCGCGTGCTGGACGGGCTGGAAGGCGTGCAGGTGGGCAAGGGGGGCACCAGCCGCGCCGAGTTTGACCGTATGATCTCGGCGGTCCGGTCGCGGGTATTCTTGCTGCACAACGTGCACGAGGGCGAGCCCGTCGTCTTCCACACCCGCTGGGCCATGAGCTATCTGCGTGGCCCGCTGACGCGCACCCAGGTACAACAACTGGCCGGCGAGCAGCCTTCGGCTCCCGCCGTTGAGCCCACCCCCGCTGCGCCACCGCCGCGTGCGCCCCAGCCACCGCCGCCCGATCTGCCCTACAACAAGGTGCCTCCCCAATTGCCTTCGACCGTCAAGCAGGTCTTTTTGCCTGCGCGCATCTCCTTGCAGGACGCCCTGGACGAGTTGGCCCGCGAACAGAGCTGGAGCCTGCGCTCCGGCGCGGACCAGGAAGGATACCTGGTCTACGAGCCTGCCCTGCTGGGCCTGGCCAGGCTGCACTTCCCCCACACCAAGAGCCACCAGACCCACACCGAAAATCTGGCCTATCTCCTGTCCCAGACAGGCGGCATCGGCGGGGCGGATTGGTCTGAGGCTCAGGTGAACCTTGGTGCGGACGACCTGGAGCGCAGAGCAGACCCCGACGGCCTTTTTGCCGACCTGCCCTCCGATCTGGGCGGCGCCAAGAGCCTCAGTGCGCAGAAAAAAGAGTTCTCGGACTATTTGTACTACAATACGTCGGCTGCCCTGTGGCACAACCCGCCTCTTAAGCTCTACTCGAAATTCGGCGAGTCCGCCGCCGGCTTTCAGATGCGTTGCGAGGAGGCTGCCCAGGAAATCCTCGATGCCGAGGCAAAAGCACTTGAGGCCAAATACGAAAAAAAGCTGGACACGCTCGAGGCGCGGCTGCGGCGGGAGGAACGGGAACTTGAGGAAGACGAGGTCAAGCACAGCGCGCGCAAACAGGAGGAGCTCTTTTCGGGGGTCGAGTCAGTATTTGGACTCTTTACGGGACGCAGGTCGTCGAGCCGCATGTCCTCTGCCAGCCGCAGGCGTCGTCTGACCCGCGAGGCCAAGGCCGACATTGAAGAGTCGGAGGAGGAGATCGAAGAACTGCAGGAGCAGATGGATGAACTCGAAGAAGAGGCCAGGCGCGCGCTGGAAGATCTGACTGAGAAGTGGGACCAGCGGATTGAAGAAGTGGAAGAGATCAAGGTCCGCCCCCGCCGTACTGACGTGCAGGTCAAGCTCTTTGGCCTGGCCTGGATCCCCCGCTGGGAGACCATGGTCGCCGGGCAAGCGCTGTCCATGCCCGCCTTTGATGTGGAACCGGTTTAG
>CBDUWJ010000222.1:0-5065 GCA_965370895.1 uncultured Anaerolineae bacterium
GAGTCCCATCGGGACTAGGGCGCGGTGACGAGTAAAAGTCGTCTCCGGAGACCAGTACCTGACCGCCATCGCCACCTTCAGGATCGAAGCTCGTAATGGAGCTGACCGCCTCCCGGGCGGGATCCGTATGATCTTCGCGGACGCAGATGATACGCCGCCGGCGGCGGTCAAAAACGCAATCTGCGTAGCGCAGGTCTGCCTCGGGTGTTATGGCTCGGGGCTGGGTGCCGGTGTCCTGACGGTAGAGGCGCTGATCGGCAAAGTTTGAAAAGTAGACCGTGCCGTCATGGACGACGATAGCGCCGCCACCATACTCGTGCACCCGCGTTCGAGCGTTGAAGGAGGGTGGCGTAACGTCGGCCATCTGCCCGTCCGGGGTCCGCCGTACCACGACGTACCGGCCGCCCTCCGCCGGACGCATCTCGGTCCAGTAGATGTCCGCGCCATCGAGTACGATCGATCCAAGCCCGATGGTTTCAGAGACGATGAGCTCTGAGGTGATCGGAGATTTCCAGGAGCCATACGGCGCCACTTTTGGTTCAGCCATCAGTCTTCTCCTGCCTCACGGCTGCCCCGTGATCTGCGAGACGATCAAGCAGTGCGCAGGTGCGCGCACCTGCGCCCCACACCCTCAGGGAGTTTACTCTAGGCTGCCAGGAGCTTGTCAAAGTCATAGCGCCTGGCCACGTCCTGGAGTTCGGGCGCCAGTTGGCGCAGAGTCCGCTCGAACGACTGGCGGGCATTCTCCCCACCAAAGCGCCGGCTCACCACATCCAACTGAGTCCGCAGGAAATCGCGGTACATCTCCACTAGGCCGTCTGGCTTGAGTTGGGGATCGGCCTGGTCTTCGATCCGTCCCCGGTTCAGACACAGGGGCAGGTGTGGCGTGAGTTGGTTGACCTCCTCCTCGCAAGTGCGATCCTCCGGCGAGGTACGCCAGGCTATGGTGCTGCTGCACATCAACTCGGCGATCTCGCGAAAGACTCGGCGCACGCGGATCTTGTCAAGATCGGCCGTGCGCACGACTCCCACCGCCGCCAGGCCGTAGAAGGCCCGGCTGGCCTCGAAAAGGGTCAGGCCCAACTCGCGGGCGATGGTTGCCACCTCCTTGACGCCGTCCACAGCGCCCACGATCTGTTCTTCGGTCTGCGTGAGCGCCAGGTTGTCCAGGCGTTGGGACGCAGCGCCCAGCTCAAAGATCGTCTCGGCCGAGGGGACCAGGCGCTGGATAACGGCCCAGTTGTCCACCCAGCGGCAGCCGTTCAGGATCAGGTCCTCGGCGCTGAGCTTCAGAGGCACGCACCACTCCTCGCAACCCATCTCCTGGTCAAAGGTGAACTGCCCTTCCTGCCAGCGGAACAGGTCGCTCAATCCCTCCAACACCTGCTCGGGGGACGGCGGTGGGCCAGGGGGCTCGTCCCGGCGCAGGCAAGAGGCACAGACGGGCTGCCCGTTTTCAAAGCTGAGCGTGCGGATCTCCGCGCCGTCAGTGACGGTTAGCGTGCCGCTGTGCTTGCCAGAGACGATGAGGCGGATCAGATCCGGCAGGTGGTAATGGTGCAGGTCGCCGCTGAGGATCATCAACCCTCGTCGGACCCCTGCCCGGGTATCATGGGCCTGATCACCGGCCTGGATGTCCTGGATGACGTCGGCCAGCCAGTTCTGTTCCATCTCCAAGAAACGAAGGTTGTGATCCAGGATGGCGCTCTTCAGCGGGGAGGAGCCATTATCTGCTTCCGTCGCCAGCGCCGCCTGAAGCTGGCGGGCCTGCTCGACAAGGTACTCCTGACGCTGTTCCAGCAAGGGGATGGCCCGTGGCAAGGGGAGTTTGTTCAGCAGATAGATGGCCACGTCATAATCGAGATAGGTCTTCTCCTGGCTGGCCGCCTGTGCCTCCATGGCCGCAAAGAACGCGGCCCGGCCCTCATCGGTCAAACGATAGATCGACTTACGGGCGCTGCGCCCCCCCCGCTGGCGTGACTCTGCCACCAAGTCCTGGTCACGGAGCTTGCCCAGGGAGTAATACACCCCGGCCATGCTCACGTTGAACCAGGCGTCGATCCCCTCGGCCTGGATCTGCTGGTAAAGCTCGTAGCCGTGCATAGGCCGGTCCAGCAGCAGGCCCAGGAGCAACAGGTCAATTTTGGTCGTGGTTGGTACAGTCATCGCCTAGCCTCCCACTTCAGTCTGCCCAGTATACCACACAATCGTAAAAACATCAAGCCTTAGTATTCTTGACAACAAAGAAGAAGCATGTTATAATCTGGCCCAATGGCAGTATTGTTGGAATACTCAGGGCTGAGTAACAGCGCTCTGGCCCAGTGGAGCACACAAAAGGAGTCGGGTTATGCCACAATCCGATAGGGAAGAGGTGCGAGATCTCGACCGGCCGTCAGGGGACGGCGGTGATGGTGTCTCGCGCCGCAATTTCTTGAAAGCCGGTTTGACCGGCGGTGCGCTGGTCGCCATCGGCGGCAGTTGGATCCCCCTCTCGCAGGCGTTGGCCGAGGTCTCTGCCGAATACGCCATGATCATTGATCTCAACAAATGCGTTGGCTGCCGGGCCTGCGAACTGGCCTGCCACCAACGCAACGATCTGCCCGAAGACAAGAGCTACATCCGCATCTACCCCAAAGGCGACGAGGGCGAACGATGGTTCCTGCCGGTGCAGTGCCAACACTGCCAGGATGCCCCCTGCGAGGCCGTTTGTCCCACGGGTGCCACCTATACCGATAAGCAGGGTGTGGTCCTCATCAACGAAAAAACGTGCGTGGGCTGCTTCTATTGCGCCGTGGCCTGCCCCTATGACGCCCGTACCTTTGTCGAGGAAACCGGCGTGGTGGACAAGTGCTGGCTCTGCCTTGATTGGGTGATGGGTGGCGGGCTGCCGGCCTGCGTCCAGGCCTGTGTCCTGGGAGCGCGGATCTTTGGCCGGAAGGACGATCCCGAAATCGCTGCCATCCTGGAGTCGGGCCGAGCAAAGCCGCTGCACCCCGAGTTCGGCACTGAACCGGGTATCCTGCGCTACATCTTCCCGGGCACCTAGCCTGATCGGAGGGCAACGATGGCTGAACATCATTGGGGATGGCTGATTGCGATTTATCTCTTCCTGGGTGGCCTGGGGGCCGGCGCTTTTTTCGTCGCTGCTGTAGTCGAGTTGACGGGTGAGCGATACAGGCAAAGATACTGTCCCACGTCGATGATTGGCGCCGGCGTCAGCGGCCCCCTGATCCTGATCGGCACCCTGCTGCTCATCTTGGATCTGGGTGCCGGCCTGCGCGAACCCTGGCGCATTCTGTTCATGTTCACCAACTTTAGCTCGGTCATGACCTGGGGCATCTGGATCTTGACCTTTTTCCTGCCCATCTGTTTCCTGTATGCGGCCCTGGAACTGATGAACGTCTACCCCGGCATCCTTGCCTGGTTCCGGAAGTGGCTGCGCTTCCTGCCCGAGACCCTTCCCTACCGAAAAATCAAGCGCGTGGTGTGCAGCATAGGTATCGTGCTCGCCCTGGGTACCGCCCTCTACACCGGCGTGTTGCTCTCCGTGGTGCGGGCTGTGCCTTTTTGGAACACGCCCATCTTGCCTGCTCTCTTTGTCGTGTCGGCCATCTCCACCGGGATGGGGCTCACCATTGACTTGGGGGCTACGCTCGCCATACCGACGGTGCAGCGCCGCTTCAACAACTTACCCCTCATCCACATGATCCTCATCGGCCTGGAGATAGCCCTGCTGGCCCTGTTGCTGGTCACGTCCCTCAACCAGGGCGGAGAGGCAGCGATGTCGGCCAAGTTGATCATGACCGGACCCGGGAGCGTGGTCTTTTGGGTAGTGGTGATGGGCTTTGGCATGGTCTTCCCCCTGTTGGTCCACGTCTACGCCTTTGCCCTCCATGGTCACGGATACATCTCTGGTATCCTGTCGGGGGTGGGTATCGTGATTGCCGGCCTTTTCGTCCGCTATCTCATCATCGCTGCTGCCGTTCCAGCGTGGCTGTAGGTATTGGACACTGGATATTGCAGATTGGACGTGCCAGCTCCAATGTCCAATCTCTGATCTCGGATTTCTAGTTGAGGAGAAACGATGAGCAAGAAGTTCGGTCTTCGTGGAATCAGGCGCTGGCCCCGCTGGACCATCATCCCCCTGGGTATCCTGCTGGCCGTCGTATCCATCGGTCTCGGGCTCTTGCTGGAACCGGCTGCTGACGCCCTGAGCCCCGGTGACGTGGAACCTACACCCACGCTGCCAGCCATCAACTACAGCCGTACCGAGTCGGACGGTTGCCACGACTGCCACGTCTCCCTGCCCGCCCTGCGGGCCAGTGCTGATGACCCGGCCACTGCCGAAGACTATCTCATCGAGCCCGAATCGGTGATGACGCCCCACGGGACGCTGGGTTGCGTGGCCTGCCACGGGGGTGATGGTCAGGCGGGCGACAAAGAAACGGGCCACCAGGACCTCATAGCCGACATGAGCGCTGACGACCCCAAACAGTGCCTTATCTGCCATCCTGACCTGCCCGAAGAGATCCCCGGTGACCGGCTCAAGACGCCCCACCGGGTGATCGTAGACCGCATCAATCACGGCGAGCCGGGCGACGTGCACTGCAGCGATTGCCATGGCGGCGTAGGGCATGGCTTTGACCCCGTGTCGGGCGAGATGAGTTGCTCCATGACCATTTGTCTGGACTGCCACGAAGAGTTGAACCTGGACGTACAGATGGCCGATTGCGACGCCTGTCACGTTGGTCCCCACGACGTGGCAGTGTCCCTCACCTGTGACGACTGCCATTCCTCCACCGAGGTGTGGGAGGAAGTGGACACACACATCCACCCCGTCGAACTGCCGGGCAAGCACGGCGAGCTCGCTTGTTTCGATTGCCACCAGCATCCCGACTTTAAGGGGCTGAACAACGTCTGCACCGATTGCCACGTATCAGGCCACACCGATTGGGGCGACCACGATTGTAGCGAGTGCCACGACGCTGGGGCTACCTGGGACCTGGTGGCCGAGACGTGGGACGGGCACGTGGAGCACTGGGACCAATACAAAGGGACCCACACC
>CBDUWJ010000223.1:0-5049 GCA_965370895.1 uncultured Anaerolineae bacterium
CCGTAGACTCGTGTCCCCACACGCTCCATGACTTCCAGGGCCGAGTGGAAGATCTCCTCGATTTGGTCATCGGAAATCATTCGAAATTGCGGGGTGGCGTTTATCTTCAAGTTCGCCCTCATCTTTGCTATCCTCCTCCTCCACGCATGGCCGCAGCGATGGCCGCGATATGAGCCGGCGACGAGCCGCAGCACGTACCCACAATGCGGGCGCCCAACTCCGCATAGCGGCAGGCCAGCCCGGCCATCCGCGCTGGCGTGGCGTCATACACAACCTGGCGCTTGACCATGCGCGGCACGCCCGCGTTGGGCTTGGCGATAAGGTACGCATCTTGGGCAGCTTTGTGCATCAGGGGCAAAAAGTCCAGCACCTCCTCAGGTGCGTTGCCGCAGTTCGCGCCGACGGCTGGCACCCCCATGGCTGCCATCGCCTCGGCTGCCTGGGTCGGGCTGACGCCCATGCCGGTGTGGCCATGAGTATCGAAACTGAAGGTACAAAACACTGGCAGGTCACACGCCCCTTTGGCTCCCTCGACGGCGGCCCTCGCTTCGCTCAGATCGCCCATGGTCTCGATGTAGATGCAGTCCACACCCCCCACCGCGAGCGCCTGCGCTTGCTCGGCAAACATCTCGACCGCTGCCTCGTAGGTCAGGGGGCCGAGAGGGGGCATCATCTCACCCGTGGGGCCGATGTCGCCGCCAACATATCTGTCATCGCCCGCCGCCTCGCGGGCCAGTTCGGCTGCACGGCTATTGATCTCCGCCACCTGGGCATCAAGCCCTGCGGCTTGTAGCCGTGCCCGCGTGCCGCCAAAGGTTGTGGTGAGGATGAGCTGGGAACCCGCTTCGAGGTAGGCATGGTGCAATGCCATGATCTCCTCAGGCCGCTCCAGAATCCACGCCTCGCCTGGCATCCCCACGGGCAACCCGGCCGTCTGTAACATGGTGCCCGTCGCCCCATCGGCGACCAGCACCTCGCCGGAAGCCAATCGTTCCAAGATAGGTGGTCGCATGCTGCTTCTCCCTACGCCTGTACCAGCCGCTTGATCACTTCGACGGCCTCCGTAGCGTTCTCCGCATAACCGTCAGCCCCGATCTCCTCGGCCCACTCGGGGCTCGCTGGTACACCGCCGATGATTACCTTGACCCGCTCGCGAAGGCCAGCTTCTGCGAGATTGAGGATCACGTCCTCTTGGTTCAGGATCGTCGTAGTGAGCAGGGCCGAGAGACCGACTATAGTGGCATTCACCTCGCGCACGGCATCGACAAACTGCTGGGACGACACGTCCACGCCCAGGTCGTGCACTTCAAAGCCGTTGGCGGCCAGCATGGTAGCCACCAGCGTCTTGCCGATCTCGTGTATGTCCCCCTGCACCGTGCCAATGACCACCTGGCCCAGCACCTCGCGCTGCTGTTTTCGCTTCATCAGCTCGGGCTCCAGAGTGGCGATGGCAGCCTTCATCGCCTCGCCACTCATCATCAGGTCAGGGATGAACAGTTCGCCACTAGCAAAACCCTCACCGACGATGTCCATACCAGGCTTGAAGCCCCGGTCAATGGCCTCCAGCGGGTCCACTCCTGCACGTACTGCCTCATCTGCCAAGCCCCGCGCCACGTCTGGTAGACCATCAATCACCGCTTTGGACATGTCTTCGAACAGTCTTCCATTCGCCATTTCCCTTCCTCCTTATTCGGCAATCAATTGCCTTGAGACCTGCCAGGTTCACCACTGCGATTCGCCGGCCAACCAACAGTAGACGACGGAACTTTGCGGTCTGGCCAGCCCACAGCCGTGCATCCTTCGTCTTTCAGCAGCCACGACTCCCTGAACCCTGCACTTCGTGTCCGTTTCTCCTATTGCAGTCCTTCCAGGGCGGCGGCTATCCGCTCCAGGGCTCTCTGGATGTTCTCCATCGAGTTGGCGTACGACAGGCGCAGATAACCCTCTCCGTGGCGCCCAAAGGACGTGCCGGGCAGCACAGCCACGCCCGCTTTTTCCAGCAAATAGTCCGCCAGTTCGGCTGAGGACAGGCCAAGAGCCTGGACGTTGGGGAAAGCATAGAACGCGCCCTGGGGTATCGGACAGCGAATACCAGGGATGGCGTTGAGTCCTTCCACGATCAGGTCCCGCCGGCGGCGGAACTCGCTCACCACGGCCCCGACCTCGTCCTGCGGCCCGAGAATGGCCTCCAGGCCAGCGAACTGGGTGAAGGTGGCTGTGCAGCCTACCGAGTGGGTGAGCAGCAGGTCCAGCTTTTCTGCCAGCGGCTGGGGCATGATGCCGAAACCCAGACGCCAGCCGGTCATGGCGTAGGTCTTGGAAAAGCCATCGGCGATGATGACCTGTGCTTCATCCATGCCGGGCAGGGACACGATACTGGGCGCTTCCCCGTCGTACACCAGCCGGGTATAGATCTCGTCGGTCAGGATCCAGAGGTTCTGGCGGCGGGATACCTCGGCTACATGGGCCAAAGCGCGCGCGGACAGGATGCCGCCGGTGGGGTTACTCGGCGAGCTGAGGATGATCATCCGCGTCCGCGGACTGAGACTGGCATCCAGGGCTTCCAGGTCCAGGTCAAACCCTCGTTCCTCCACCAGGGGCACCGGCACCGGCTTCGCGCCAACTATGCCGATGGCCGCCACGTAACTGGGGAAGCCAGGATCGGGATAGATCACCTCATCCCCCGCTTCCAGCAGAGCCAACATAGGTAAGAGAAGCATTGGTTTGGTCCCCGGCGCGATGACGACCTGCTCCGGCGCGAACTGCACGCCCCGCTGGCGACCGGCTTCCACGGCCAGAGCCTGGCGCAGGGCGGGGAGACCAGAGGGGGGATTGTAGCGCGTTTTCCCCGTGGCGATGGCGCGGATGCCCGCCAGCGCTATGTTGGAATAGGTCTCAAAGTCGGGCTGGCCGATCTCGAGGTGGATGATCTCCCGGCCCTGGGCTTCCAGGGCCTGGGCGCGAGCTAGCACCGCATAGGCGCCCTCAGCCTTCAAGTGAGCAATACGATTTGAAAAGGTCATTTTCTGTCTCCTGCTCGCAGTACCTCTAGCTCTTCTTGCCAAAAGCACCCGAGTTCAAGTGTTGTTTGGTGACTATCCCTTGCTTCCCTTTGACAGGATTAGACTCTGGATTCGTAGGGATGTGCCCACCCAACCAGGCACGCCTTCCCAGTTGGTCCCTCGCGGCGTCCACCAGGTTTCGACAGCCAAGAAGACTCGGATGAAACAAGCACCCGCCACGGGGCCCAGTGGATCTGGTGGATCTGTTCCTGGCTCCACGGCTGGCACTGCCCGCCCGTCGGTCCGGATCTGGCTACTTTCCTACTCTTTGAAAGTGCGCGAGCTGCGATGTGCTCTCCCACGTTTCACGAATCATGGGCTAGGCTTCGCGCCGCTTCAACACCTCCGCGATGGTCTCCTCCGCGGCCTTTGGCAAGGGCGCCACTTCGTGCTCAGCCAGGATCTCCCGGGCGCGCTCGTTGGCCCGCGTCGCCATGTCCTTGCCCCCCTGCTTCACCCAACGGTCGTAGCGCATCCGATCAATCAGATCCGGTTGCCACTGAGCCCACCTCCAGTTGTCCAACGTGTGATCGTCGGCCAAAAAACCGCCGCCCGGCTTGGCGCGATGGATTGCCTCGCGTGCCAGGGTCCGTTCGCTGACCTCCACGCCGCCCATGACAAACCGCACGTCGCGGATGATCTCGTTCGCGATGACCAGCATCTCCATGGAAGAGGTCGTACCATACTCGATGTATCCCACGTCGTGGACCAGGTTGCAGCGACTCAGAAAAGCGGACATGATCGTCACCGTCGCCTCTATGCCCGCCTGAGCATCCACCACCTTACTGTCGGTCGCTCCCGCCGCACCCCACACGGGCAAGCCATAGTAACGTCCCAATTCGGTCCAGGCTGGCATGGCCGCCGCCCACTCCGGTGCCCCGTAGCTGACGATGGCCGATTTCATGTCCAGCGCGGCGATGTTCATGCCATACAAGAACGGCGTGCCCGGCCGCACCAACTGGGTAAGCACGAGCCCAGCCAAGCACTCGGCATTGCCCAGGGCCAGCGCCCCCGCCACGGTGATTGGCCCGCCGCCGCCGGTGTTGGGCGAGGGCGGATAGGTGACAGGGATGCCCTTTTCTGCGCAGAACAGCAATTTGTCCACCGACTCTTCGTTGTACAGCAGCGGCGAGATGGACTCGGCGTAGAGCATCAAGAACGGCCTTTCACACAGTTCCATCTCACCGCCGGCCACGGAGCACGCGATGCGGTAGATATCCTCCATGTCCGCCCGGTTGTTGGCGGTGTAGACCGTGGGCTTGACCGAGCCCCGGATCATGCTGGCGAACTCGTGCACATAGATATCCAGGGGCGCCACGTCGCAGGGGTTGCCCATAGACATCGTAAAGGCCATCTGGTCCAGACCATCGCAGAGGAGCGCCATGCATCGCACATCCTCGGCGGTAGCCTTGCGCCTCTCCCCTGTCTGCACATCCAGCGTAAAGATGCAATCGGAGCCCGGCCCGAAGAAAACCTTGCCCTCCTCCAAGGGCATTGTCACCTCGCCCAGGCGGTTGTGCATGGGGATACGCGAGGGGGCACTGCCGAGGGCCCCCATGACCAGGTGCTCCGGGACTTTGAACCGGCCCCCAGACTGCACAGCCCCGGCATCGAGGAGCAACCGGCCCGCCCCTTCGTGTTTCATCACGATGCCGGTTCGGGAAAGAATGTCCAGGCTGCTATTGTGAATCTCCTGAATCTGTTCATCTGAAAGCATCCGGATGGTGGGATGCAGTGTCTCGATTGGAATCTGCTTGGTCACAAGTCTCCCCCTAAACGCACTCAATCCGACAATTGGACAACAGCATGTAATTCCGCCCTCCGGAACGGCTGCATCACGCGGTCAGTTCCCGCGCTACGTCCACCGCGCTGGCCGCGTCCGCGGCATAGGCATCGGCACCGATCTCCATGGCATAGGCATCCGTCACCGGTGCCCCACCAACCATGATCCTCACCGAGTCCCGCACCCCCGCTTCCTCCAGGGCCT
>CBDUWJ010000224.1:0-5049 GCA_965370895.1 uncultured Anaerolineae bacterium
TCATCTCCTCGGGCCGCCTGGATTGGTGGATGGCGTGGGTCCTCCTGGGTATCTTTGTGGTGGGCATCGTCATCAATTCGTTCATCCTGCTGCGCAGGAACCCAGAACTGATCGCTGAACGCGCCGAGGTCAAGGAGGACATCAAGGGTTGGGACCGGGTCCTTTCTCTCCTCTGCTTTCTGTCCGCGATTGGCACCCTGCTCGTCGCCGGTCTGGATGTGCGCTTTGCATGGTCGCCCCAGATTGCCCCGGCGCTCCTGTTGCTCGCATTGGTGTTGGTCGTGCTGGGTAACGCGTTTGCGAGCTGGGCGTTGATCAGGAACGCCTTCTTTGCCCCGACCGTGCGCATCCAGGAAGAGCGAGGGCATGTCGTGGTTTCCGAAGGACCCTACCGCTTCGTACGCCATCCGGGCTACAGCGGATGGATCCTGTCTGGCTTGGCCTTGCCCGTAATGCTGGGCTCGCTGTGGGCCCTCCTCCCGGCGGGGTTGGCGTCGATCTTTCTCATCAAGCGCGCAGCGCTTGAGGATCGTACACTGCAAGAGGAATTGGCCGGCTATGAGGACTATGCCCAGCGGGTGGGCTATCGCCTGCTGCCTGGGGTGTGGTAAGGGCACCGCGTTGCGTCCTGCCTGTTGCACGTTCTCTGAAGCACAGCCAACAGGCCACACGAAAGACAGAACGCTATCCCGCCTCGTCCTCGAAAAACATGCCCAGTTGTTGCTGGTTGCTGGCAACAGTCAGTTGTTGCACCTGCAACTCGGCAGCGTCGAGGGCGTTGCTGCACCGCTGGGCCAGGCCCATGCCACGCTCGTAGAGGGCGATGGTCTCTTCCAACGTCAGATCACCATCCTCAAGACCCTGAACGGTCTCTTCCAGCTCCTGGAATGCCTCTTCAAAAGCGAGTTCTTTTGCAGCCGCGACACTCTGCACCTCATCACTCATGCTTTGCTCCTCGTTGTAGCCCCGAATTCTCCGTCATGTACCTGGATCAAGAGCGCGTCCCCGGGGCTCACCTGGTCCACGCTCCGCACTACCGTACCCGTATCCTCCTGCCGGACAACGGCATAACCTCTCTCCAGCGTGGCCAGCGGGCTGAGGGTAAACAATCGCGCCTGGAGCCCTTCGAGCCCTGATCGACGCAGCGCCAGGGTGTGCGTCACAGCGCCAGTTGCCCGGCGAGTGAGGTCGTCCACCTGCTGGCGATGGGTGTCCACGCGGGCCTGGGGCGAGAGACGCTGCAGTGCCCGCTGGTGCTGATCCAATGCCTCACGCGCCCGGACCAGCCGGCGCTTAATGCTGTCCTGCAACTGGGTCAACCAGGCCTGGATCCGCTGCCGCAGTTCCGCGCTATCGGGGACAGCAAGCTCCGCGGCAGCGGAAGGTGTCGGCGCGCGCAGATCGGCGACAAAGTCGGTGATCGTAAAGTCGGTCTCGTGGCCCACACCGCTAACCACCGGGTGGCGGCAGGCGGCAATAGCCCGCGCCACCCGCTCATCATTAAAGGCCCATAACTCCTCCAGGGATCCACCACCCCGGACGAGCAGAACCACGTCCACATCGTGACGGGCGTCAAGTGCCTGCATCGCGGAGACGATCTGGGCCGGGGCCCGATCGCCCTGGACCAGGGTGGGAGCCAGCAGGACCCGGACCAGTGGATAGCGGCGCCGCAGCACGTTGAGGACGTCGCGCAGGGCAGCCGCCTGGGGGGAAGTGACGATGCCCAACACACGGGGGAAAAGCGGCAGGGGGCGCTTGCGCTCGGAATCGAACAGCCCTTCTGCCTTCAGTTGGTCGCGCAGTTGCTCGAAGCGGGCCTGCAAATCGCCCAGGCCGGCAGGGCTCAACCGGTCCACCTGAAGTTGGTAGCTCCCACGGGGAGCGTAGAGGGAGATGTGTCCATGGGCCAGGACCGCGGCTCCTTGTTCAGGCCGCCAGGTCAGGCGCTCTGCTGCCGATCGCCACATCACACAGCTCAGCGCTGCGCCGGCATCTTTGAGGGTGAAATACAGATGACCGGAGCTTGCTCGAGAGTAGTTCGAAATCTCGCCAGTCAGCCAGACATCCTGCAGTGGCGGATCACGCTCCAGCAGTTCCTTGATGTGTTGCGTCAGTCCGCTTACCGTCCAGGTTTGAGGCTCCGATGTCGGGTATTGGTCATTGGTCATTGGTCATTCGTCGCCTGGACCGCCCGAACGATGGCCTGAGCCATGACTTCCGCGGCGTAGGCGCCCGTCAGATCTACGCCGGCCCTCTTCTGACCCGTGGCCAGGGCAAAGAGGGTGTCACCGTCGAACAGGGTGTGTGCCGGTCGCACAGCCCTCGCAAGGCCGTCGTGGGCCATCTGGGCCACCTTGTTTACACCCTCTTTGCTTAGCTTGGCGTTGGTCGCCACAATGCCGATGACGGTGTGACCCTGGCCAGCGAAACCCGGGGCACCCGTATCTGCCATCGCCTTCATCGTCGCCAGCGTGCCGGCAAACCGGTCGCCGTTCAGCGCCCGCGCTCCGGCCAGGATATCGCCTGTGCGCGGATCGACCACCTCGCCAAAGGCGTTGACCGCAACGATGGCCCCCACCACCAGGCCACCTCCCAGATCCACGCTGGCCGTACCCAAGCCCGACTTGGTGGCGCGTCCCGGTCCCAGCACCTGGCCCACCGTGCAGCCGGTCCCAGCACCGACGCTTCCCTCAGCCAGCGGGCCATCGCCGGCTGCCTCGCAAGCGGCGTAGCCCATGGCCGCGTCGGGCCGGACGTCGGCACGACCCACGTCCAGGTCAAAGAGGACGGCTGCTGGCACGATGGGCACTTTGGCCACGCCCGTGTCAAAACCGATATCCCGCTCCTCCAACCAGCGGACGACGCCGCCGGCTGCCTCCAGCCCGAAGGCGCTGCCCCCGGCCAGCAGCATAGCGTGGACCCGCTCGACCAGGTGCATGGGGCGCAGCAGGTCGGTCTCACGGGTGCCGGGTGCCCCACCCCGTTGGTCTACGCCGCCCACCGCGCCGTCCTTGGGGCAGAGCACGACCGTGCACCCGGTCATGGCTTCGCGGTCGGTGGCGTGCCCGACGCGGATACCGGGTACGTCAGTGATAGCATTGTGCCAGACTTTCGCCATTATGTCCTCCCTACTATGACAGCACCTTGACGGGGTGCAGTTCGCTGTCGTGTAGTGTGATACCCTTGCCGTCCGGAATGTGGCCCAGACTGAAATCCGCCCCTTCTGGCTGTTCAACTCATGTGGATGCCATTGTCAATCAGATACCGCGTGACTTGCCCAGAATCCGATAAACCCTCATCGATGAATGCCTTGCAGATGAAATACCCGCTGTACATTGGCGTTCGGTTCTGCTTGGTCAGGATCGAGCATTTGTACATGAGGATCTGCTCTCGAAGGCGACTGGTCATGCTCTCCTTGAAGCGTTGCATGTCTACCATCTTTTCATCTATGATTGCGTCTTCCAGGGACCAGACGTCAATCTTCCAGGGGCGTCCCCAATCCCCGTAGTCGATCCTGGGTTTCAGGTACAAGCCTCCAGGTAGCTGTGGAGTTCGAGACTTTTCGAAGACAACTTGATAGACCAACTCAGAACCGGCAAGCTGGCCCCCGATTTCGAAGAGCTGGGCGATTGAGACCCTGGAAATGTAGAGATCGATGTCTGGGTAGATCATGATGTCAAGAAAGTAGCTTCCCGTGGGCACGACGCGCCCGTAAGGGCTCAAGATGTCGTACAGCTTGACTTCCCGCAGAATGAAATCAGCCTCTTGTCTCAATCTTGAAGATCGGTCAATCGGGTCTGCGCTGGAATTGCTCATGAGGTTCACTCGGGATTGGTCGCATGACGGCCCGGAGCTCGGCGGCAGCGTGGCTGATACGCCGCCCCACCTAGAAAAGACCCTTTCGCAACACAAAACGAATCTCAATCAGACTCTCGACAGCACCGTTCGCTGCAGGGACTTGTCGGGCAGCACAAGCATTGGCGTAGAACCCGTCAACGCGACTTGCTTCCAACGTACAGAAGGTGAGTAGCCATCCCCAGAATGCTGGGGTCACTTGCAGTCCGGACGAGAACATCAAATGCTGCCTGATAGGTGGCTGGGTTGCTCTCGGCTAGTTCAAGCAATACCCTTTGGCTGCCGACGACGATACCTTCGGCAGCCAGCAAAGTCTGCGTTGTGAAGCCATGGCGCTCGAAAAAAGGCGCCACCTGTTCGGGACGCACTCCATAGCCATTCGTGAAGCGGCCCGGTACGTCGTTGATGAACACACCGTCCTCCAGCAGGCGCTCAACAAAGTCCGGCTGAGCCAGGTGGTGACGTTCGTCAGGCAGAGCCAGAGTGCGTCGCAGGAAGGCATAGCGTGGCATCAAGGCCACAAATGCCGGTCCCCCAGGCCGAAGCACGCGGCATAACTCAGCGGCGGCACGGCTGCGGTCATTCGGATTCGGCAAATGGTAAAACGGCCCCAAGCACAACACTGCATCGAACGAACCATCGGCCCAGTGCGAGAGATCGCGGGCATCGGCCTCTACGATCTCTTCAACCATCGTTCCCACGCCAGCCTGGTCTATCTTGGCCCGGGCAGTGGAAAGCAGTTCAGAAGACGGGTCAGCCAAGACAACACGACAACCACGCCGCGCCAGCCAGATGGCATAGCGCCCTGGTCCACCGCCAATGTCAAGCACCCGTGCGTCAGGTGGCAGATATACGCCAAGGGTGTGACAGGTCATCGCAAATTCCACGGCGCCGTCGTCTGGATTCTCACGCCGTGCCCATTCTCGCTCGCCGAGGCTGGCATAGTAGGCGCATACGGCATCAGAGGTCATGGATGGCCCCTCTGGTCTCTTCCTGCGTCCTCCGCCCTTCGTCTTTTGTCACCAGAGTCACCACCCGGTCCAAGATCCGCTCGGCTACCTCGTCCTTTGACAGAAGCGGTAGCTCCTCAACGATACCGTCGGCGCCGATGAGCGTCACCTGGTTTGCAGCGGCGCCCATGGCCTGCCGGGCGTCGTTGGCGACGATCAGGTCCAGGTTTTTTCGTTGGAGCTT
>CBDUWJ010000225.1:0-5012 GCA_965370895.1 uncultured Anaerolineae bacterium
CACCGGTTCACGCGCCTGCGCCAGCTTATCCTGGGCGCCCTGGTCGCGCAACTGCTCCTGGGCGTGATCGTGGGCCTGATTCTGGCCCTGTACCTGGGCCGCTCGCTGCAGCAGGTGAGCCACGCCATTGACGGCGTGGCCTCCGGCCACGAGTGGGAAACCCTGCCTGTGGAGGGGCCGGAGGAGATCCGCACGTTGCTGCGGGCCTTTAATACCCTGATCGAGCGTCTCCGTGTGCTGGAGCAATCGCGGCGGCGTCTACTGGCCAACCTGGTGCACGAGCTGGGGCGGCCGATCGGGGCCTTGCAGTCGGGCCTCCAGGCCCTGCTGAGCGGGGCCGACGAGGACCCTGGGCTGCGCCACGAACTCCTGGAAGGCATGGAGGGGCAGGTCGAGAGGCTGCGTCCGCTACTGGACAGCCTGACCGATCTGCACGGTCAGGTGTTGGGCACACTGGAGCTGAATCCTCAACCGGTCGCGTTGAGCGACTGGCTTCCGCGCACTGTGACACCCTGGCGGGAAGTGGCGCACGACAAGGGCCTGCACTGGCAGACCGACATCCCTGCAGCGCTGCCGGTGGTCGAAGTCGACCCAGATCGCATGGCGCAGGTCCTGGGCAACCTGCTGAGCAACGCCATCAAGTATACACCCCATGGCACCATTTCGGTGGAGGCCTACGCCCACGATGACCGTGTGGCCATCGTCGTCAGTGATACTGGCATCGGCATCGCGCCCTCAGAGCAGGATCGCATCTTTGAGCCCTTCTATCGCAGCAGTCGCGATAAGCGCTTTCCCCAGGGCATGGGCCTGGGCCTGAGCATCGCCCGCGAGCTGGCCGTTGCCCACGGCGGACGGCTGGACGTTGAAAGCACCCCTGGCGAAGGCAGCCGCTTCAAGCTCTGGCTTCCCCAAGTCACCGCCCCAGGGACCGTGGCGGACGGATAACCCACCGCGGGCGGGCGGGATTTGCGCTTTGCTTCCTGCCCAGCCAATCTCCGGACCGAGTCCATCTCACTCACTCTGGATCCCCCCTGTCGAGCTGGCCCCGGTGCCTTCAAAGCACGGTCTCGCCATGAGGTCTTCATAAGACTGCCATAAGGGTGGCTTAAGGACAAGCAAGGCTGTCGTGTGCTATCCTGTCCGTGCAACGCGCACATCATCGCAGGATGATGCATCATCCTGCGCGAAAGGTTTTGCCACGTGAAACGATTGACCAAGATCCTTCTTGTTGCTCTGTTCCTCCTGGTGCTGACCTCTGCTGCCTTTGGCGTTGGGATTGCCGTGGGTCACTTTGGATTGGCGCCTGGGCCGGTCGATGCGGCGCATCCCCACCAGATCACGCAAGCAACCGGCCAGCCGGCCGAGTTTGGCACGTTCTGGCAGACATGGGAGATCGTCCACGATCACTTTGTCGATCGTGCGGCCCTGGATGCGACGGAGCTCGAGTATGGGGCCATCAGAGGCATGGTTGCGGCTCTGGATGACCCAGGGCACACCACCTTCATGACACCGGCAGAGCTAGCGCGGCAACGATCGGACATCTCGGGCAAATTCACCGGTATTGGCGCCTACCTGGGCGTAAAGCAGGGGCTACCGATGATTGTCTCGCCCTTTGAGGGCTCACCGGCAGAACGCGCTGGCGTGAGAGCCGGCGACATCATTATGGAAATAGACGGTCAGGACGCCACCAGATGGTCCATGAGCGATATAGTGGATAGCATCCGCGGCAAGGAGGGCACAGAAGTGATCCTGACGCTGCTACGCCCTGACGACGGGCAGAGTCTGGAGATCGCCATCACCCGCGGCGAGATTACGGTGCCGGCGGCGACATGGGCCATGGTTTCTGGGACCGAGGTGGCCATGATCCGCCTGAGCCAGTTCAGCGCCAACGCAAACAAGGAGCTATCCACAGCGATCCGCGAGGCAAAGGCTGCGGGCGCGACCAGCCTGATCGTGGATGTTCGGAACAATCCAGGCGGACTCCTGGAGCAAGCCATAAGAGTCACCAGCCAGTTCCTGGGGAGTGGCAACGTGCTTCAGCAAGAGGACGCCCAGGGCCATCGCCAGGCATTTCCTGTCAAGAAGGGCGGTTTGGCCCTGGAGATTCCCCTGGTGGTTCTGATAAACCCGGGTTCGGCTAGTTCTGCGGAGATCTTTGCCGGTGCCATTCAAGATCATCAACGCGGCCTAGTGGTCGGCGAAACCACCTTTGGTACAGGGACCGTACTGGAACCCTTCACCCTGGACGATGGCTCAGGCCTGTTGCTGGGTACGAGTCAATGGCTCACGGCCAACGGCCGCCGGATACGCAAGCAGGGCATCGAGCCAGATGTCACCGTCGAGCTATCCATCAGCACAGACCTTCTCTATCCGAGGGACGTTGAAGATCTGACGGTCACGGAGCTGCTAGAGACTGAAGACACCCAGGTACTAAAGGCTCTCGAACTACTGAATGCCCTGCCCAAGGAGTAGTGCAACCCCCACCGCGCCGCAACGTATAGCCGGTTGTGAACACCCAAGCTGGCAACATACGTGGATTTCGGCACAGTTTCTCGATAGCCAGTTGTGCCAGGGCTACCAGCCCCCGGCTCACCCACCTTGAGGTGGTCTTAAGGTCAGGAATAGCCTGTCTTAAGGACTGGGTGCTGTGCTCTGTGGTATCCTTGGGCCGAAGCGAGCCTCCCGCAGGCTCTGAATCGAGCTTCTCAGGAATGCTGTTTGGGAGCCGTGGGGTTTGGGAGAGAGAAAGCTTGTTCACCCTGCGGGGGGCTTGGCCTTCGTGTCCTGCCTGCAACGCAAAATCACTCACTAGAAAGGACATCAATTGAATAAACAACTCTTGCTTCTGGTGGCACTGCTCGTGCTGCCCATTCTGGTTTTGTCTGGGTGCAGTGTGCCGGACGAGTCCCTGGGGGTGAGTGCTCCTGAGGAAATACTGCCTCAGGTTGAGGCACTGTCAACCCGGGTGGAGGCGGTGATGCAAGACCTGTCGGCGCTAGTTGCGGCCGACGCCCCATCCGAGCCAGCAGCCAGCGTGTCAGCCGAGCCAGCAGGCAGCGCGTCAGCCGAGTCAGCAACCGAGCCAGCGGCAGTCCAGCCAGCGGCCCCAGCCGTCGTGCAGGCGCTGCCGGCCGACACCCTCCTGGACGCTCTGGAGGCCAGGCTGGGGCTGATCTACACCAAGGTCACCCCCTCAGTGGTCAACATCCAGGTTGTCCAGACCGCAGGGTCTCTACCCCTGGACCATCCGGAGGTTCCGGGTTTTCCCACTGACCCCTCTTTGCCAGACCAACCCTTCCAGCAGCAAGGTCTGGGCTCTGGCTTTGTATGGGACGAAGTGGGGCACATCGTGACCAACAACCACGTGGTCGAGGGCGCGGAAAAGATCATCGTTACCTTCTACGATGACACCAGCGTCCCTGGTGAGGTGGTGGGCACAGATCCTCACAGCGACCTGGCCGTGATCAAGGTGGACCTGCCCGGTAGCCAGTTGCAACCGGTGGAGATCGCCGACTCGACCCAGGTCAAGGTCGGGCAACTGGCCGTGGCCATCGGCAACCCCTTTGGCCTCGAAGGCACCATGACTGTCGGCTTTATCAGCGCCTTGGGGCGCTCCTTGCCGGTAGCGTCGAGCAACATGCTGGCAGCGTCCTACACCATCCCCGACATCATCCAGACCGACGCGCCGATCAACCCCGGAAACTCGGGTGGCGTGCTTGTGGACAGCGAGGGCCGGGTGATCGGCGTGCCCACGGCCATCGAATCGCCGGTGCGGGCCAATGCCGGCATCGGCTTTGCCGTGCCGTCGGTCATTGTCCAGAAGGTGGTGCCAGCGCTGATCGAGCACGGCGTCTACAGGCACCCGTGGCTGGGCATCAGCGGCCTGACCCTAAAGTCTGAGCTGGCCGGGGCGATGGACCTCGACGCTGACCAGCATGGCGTGCTGGTCATTGAGGTGCTGAACGGCAGTCCGGCGAACGAGGCAGGGCTGCGCGGCAGCGACCGTCAGGTGACACTGGATGGCCAGGGCGTGCGAGTCGGCGGCGACGTGATCGTGGCCATTGACGACCAGCCCGTGCGGGAATTCGAGGACCTGGTCACGCACCTGGTCCGCAGTACGAGCGTTGGCAAGACGGTCACGCTGACCGTCCTGCGCGGTGGCGGAGAAGAAACGGTAGACGTGACCCTGGCCGCGCGGCCCCGCAAAGCCCAGCAGGCGCAAGCACAGCCGGAGCGGAGCGCGGGCGGTAGCGCCTGGCTCGGCATTCAGGGCCTGACGGTTATGCCCGAGATCGCCGAGGCCATGGATCTTGATCCCGATCAACAGGGCGTGCTGGTGGAGGAGGTCGTGCCGGAAAGCCCCGCGGACGAGGCGGGTTTGCGCGGCAGCTACGAGATGCTTGATCTCAATGAGCAGCGGATCGGGGTCGGCGGCGACATCATCATCGCCGTGGACGACGAGCTTGTTTCTGGCATGGAAGATCTCCTGACGATCCTGCAGGGAAGCGAGCCGGGACAGGAGGTGAGGCTTCACCTGCTGCGCGATGGGGGTGAGATCACAGTGGAGGTAACACTGGGCGAGCGATAAACAATTCTCGCGATGACCCGGTAGAGTCCTGCTTTCTCCTGTTTTGGTCGCGTTGCATCCGGTCCTGCCGGGCGCAACGCGACATCTTTTTTGCCTGGCGACAACCAGCGGACCGCATGCTCGGGGGCACGATCGGTTCCGAACCGCCTTTGGGCCACTTTCAGCAAGCCACGACTTGACGCTGCAAGCGGACCACAACCCACGCTTTGGAGTCGAGGTTCATTCATCACTAGGTCCAAGTGGTATTGGAGGCGCTGGACTGTGGTCCAGGGCGAGCACTTCGTGATTTGCCGAATTTGCCCTATCGGGCCATGCATGCTATAATTGAGAGCACCATGGGCGAGTAGCTCAGTTGGCCAGAGCGCATGTCTCACATACATGAGGTCGGAGGTTCAAGTCCTCTCTCGCCCACCTGGGTCCGCAT
>CBDUWJ010000226.1:0-5005 GCA_965370895.1 uncultured Anaerolineae bacterium
CCGCCTGGAGCATGCCTGTGGGTGTCGCCCCGAAGGCGCAGGGAGCCCTGAGTCAGCCCATCGGCTTTCGCCGCGGCACGGTAGGTGGTGGGTCAAGGTGCTTCCTAGCGCTACGGCCGCTGTGTGGGGCAGGATGCCTTCTTGCCCGCACATGACTGGTGTTGCCGTGTCGGGCAAAGCGCCATCCTGGCCAACTCAGGTCGCCTGAGCGACGATGAGGCGAAACAATCCACCCAGTCTGTTTTCCACCCTCTCCACTCGGAAGCCGATCTCGAGGACGGCCTGTTGGGTCTCACGGTTCAAGTGACAGCGTCCATTGAAAGCATACCAGGGGGTGTTGGCCAGGTCCACCAACCAGGCCAGGGGACGGAACTGGGGACGCATGTGTTCCAGGAGAAGAAGCTGGCCCCCCGGCTTTTTCAGAACCCGCCACAGTTCGCTCAGGGCGCGGCGCTGATCGATGACGCTGCACAGCACCAGGCTGGCAATCACGGTGTCAAAGTAGCCGGCGGGGAAGCCCAGATGCTCCACGTCCGCCTGGCCCAGGTGCACGCAGCGGTTCAGGGCGGATGCCCGGCGGGATGCTATGGTGAGCATGTCAGCGCTCTCGTCCACAGCGCTCAAGCAGACGGATGGGGGATAGAAGGGCAGGTTGGCCCCTGTCCCGACGCCGATCTCCAGGACCTTGCCCCGGGCGTGGGGCAACAGCCGGGTACGCATCTCGCGCAGCCATAGCTTCTCCAGGGGGGCCATGCCCCTGTCGTAGGGTGCGGCTATGTGGTCAAAGGTAGAGGTCTCAGCTTGCGTCATGTGACGCTCGCGCTCTCAAGGCTCCCAGCTCGTCTTCCAGATCCTCAAGTTCGATGATCATCGCGGCCGGCACCGAGTGCTTGGGCAGGCGGGCTTCCATCTCGGCGATCTCTTTTTCCAATTGGGCAATGCGTTCTTGATCGGTCATGTTCAGCTCCTGCTATCTCCGTAGAGTGGCGATCAGGCGGGTCGGATCCTGGAGCAGCTCCAGGGCCGTGAGGATGTCCGGCGCGACGACGTCGGCAGCTAGCAAAGTCTCCAGGGCCAAGCCCTCGGGACCCAGGACGGCGATGCCGATGGCTGCTTCCTGCAACATGGCCGCATCGTTCGCTCCGTTGCCGATGGCGACCACGCTCTCTGCCCCCAAACCTCGCACAAAGGCCGCCTTCTGACAGGCTTCACCCTGAGGTTCGTTGGTTGTCAAACGTACGGCAGGCCAGCCCAATGCCTCGTCCAGGGCCGCTTGGCGACCCCGGGTGTCGGCGGTGATCGTGTGAACCTCGAACCTGGCCTGGCGCAGGGCGAGCAATCGATGGCGCACCCCGTCGATCAAGCGCCCGCCGGCGGCGATGGTGCCGTTGACGTCCAGTACCAGGTGGTCCAGGTGGTAGCTGCCCCGGCCCGGGATAGTGATGTCCATTATCTCCCAATGCTCCAGTCTAAGACTTTGGCTTTGCGCGCGCAATCGGTGTCCTGACCGAGACGAATTTCAACTGTCTTCTGGCGTTCCATGCCGCGCGAGAGTTCGGAAGTCGAGGATCCGCGCTTCTGCCAGGCTCGATCGAGTATTTGACAAACAGGTGGCGCTATGCTATATTGGTAGTCGATACCCCTATGGGGTATGTGCTTGCAAGGCACATCATATCACGAGTTCGGCTTTTTGTCAACGTTGCAGAGTTGACGGGCCGACAACTGAGGGGGCAAATGTCTGGGTTTCTAGATTCGTTGTTTGGGAAGAAAGAGGAAGCGGCAGCAATGGATGCTGCGAGTACAGGTCCCGCATCGGCAGTGCCGGATGCCACGGTATCGGCAGACGCCGAACCGATCCATGTCACAGACGCCACGTTTGACGAGATCGTTCTGAATGCGTCGTTGCCCGCGTTGGTGGATTTCTGGGCGCCGTGGTGCGGGCCGTGTCGCATGGTCGCGCCCGTGGTCGAGGATCTGGCCAGGGCATATGATGGCCGAGTCGTGATCGCCAAGGTAAACACTGACGAGAGCGTCCAGGTGGCGAGCCAGTTGGGCATCATGGGCATTCCGACCTTGATTGTGTTCAAGGATGGGCAAGAAGTGGACCGAGTGGTGGGCTATGCACCGCAGAAGGTCCTTGAAGACAAGCTGAATGCGGTCTTGAACTAGGGGTTTCAAGTGAGCGGTATTGGAGACCGGCTAGTCCGGGTTGTCCGTGAGAACTGGCTTTTTCTCCTCATCGTGGGGGGGATCGTCGCTGGCTTTCTGGCATTCCGCACGCCTGCCAGCGCCGTCGGTTCCGTGGCCGAGGTGGATGCCCTGTTGCAGGACGGACAGCCCACTTTGGTAGAGTTCTACTCCAACACCTGAGCTTCCTGCCTGCTGGCCAAACCTGTCGTGGACAGGTTAGAGCGTGACCTGGAGGGACAGATGCAGGTGCTGCGCGTGAGCGCCTGGAGTTCGGTGGGACGGCAACTGGCGGCGCGGTATGGCGTACGCGGCGTGCCGACCTTTCTTCTTTTTGATGGTTCGGGGCAGATGTTCCACCATCAGGTGGGACGGCTGGATGCCGATCGAATCAAGGCTGAGATCGGCTCGCTGGGGAGGTAAGCAGGTGCCCATTTACGAGTATGTTTGTACGGATTGCAGCGAACAGTTTGAGAAATTCGTCCGTTCCATGACGGCCCCCGTCGAGGTCAAGTGTCCTCATTGCGGTGGGACGCACGTCAAAAAGGGATGGTCCACCTTTGGGACGGGCAAGGCGGGTGTCAGCCTGGGGGGGCTGGCGGCGTCGGCGGCCAGCAGTTGCAGCCCCGGCGGCACCTGAGGCATCCCTCGCTGAGAGCCGTGGGCTCTCGTTGAACAGCACCTCTTGGGGTGTGATGGACATTGGAGCGTGAAGGTGAGGCAGGACATGGTGCTGTCGCCTGAAAACCAGAAGGAGATGCTGACTCGCATGCGGCGCATCGAAGGGCAGGCGCGGGGCGTTCAGCGTATGATCGCCGATGAGCGCGATTGCCTGGAGATTCTGACCCAGTTGGCCTCTTTGCGGTCGGCAGCTTATGGCGTCAGTGTGGCTTTGACTCAGCACTTTGCCCTGCAGTGTGTGCGGAATGTTGACCAGCAAGGGATGCCTGACGATACCCTAAGGGGTCTGGTGGACGTGCTGCTGCGGGCTCCTCACTGATCGCGGAAAGGGGCGGGTTCGATGGAGATTTTCGGAGTAAGCGAGGACGTGATACTGGCGGTCGTGCTGCTCGTGGGCTGGTTTGTGCTTATGCGCTACGTTCTACCGCGGTCGGGCGTGTCGACCTGAATGCGCAGATCGTGCAACGTGGCGTCGCCACGTGAGGATGAAGACAAAATCGCCGACTGAGTGATCTGCTTGGCGGTCTCTTTGAAAAGAACGGCAGCCATACTGGCTGCCGTCTTTTCTGTTCAAACGAGTTGTGCAAATAGGCTACAATGCGGATTGACAACTGCTGCCGGACATAGTATAATTGGGATTGGTGAAGAAACTCTCAGACAGGCTCTGAGCAGTTCGTGCAAGGAGGGGGAGGATGATGCTGAGTGAGGAAAGACCGGTTTACACTATCGGCACCGCGGCCGAGATACTGGGGGTGCACCCGCGTACCTTGCGTCTGTATGAGGAAGGGGGACTGATCCGTCCGGCGCGGAAGAACAACCGGCGCTTCTACTCGACCAACGACCTGAAGTGGATCGGTTGCGTGCGGTACATGATCCACGAACAAGGTCTGAATCAGGAGGGGCTGCGACGTCTGCTGGCCCTGATCCCCTGTTGGGAGATCAATGCCTGCCTGGAAGAGGCAAAGGAGGAGTGCACTGCCTGGGTAGATCGGAGCACGCCCTGTTGGGACCTGGCACGCAGGACCTGCGCCGAGTCGAAAAGATGCTACGAGTGCGAGGTTTACCTATCGGCCAGGGACCACGTGCTTGACAAGGCGGAGATGCAGGCCGCGCTAGAGTATACGATGGCTGCGTGAGGGCTCCCTGCAGAAAGCAGACGGTCCTGCAAGACCCGCCTTTCTAGACAAAGCCTTTGCAGACAAAGGGCCGGGATCTGTTGGATCCCGGCCCTTTCTGATCGCCTAGCCCTCGTAGCCCATTGGTGAGGCAGGCGGTTGGTAGGCGGGTTCGGGGGGCGCAGCCTGCTGCTCGATGAAATAGGCTGTGCGTCGCGTGTTCTCCTCGATACACAGGAAGAGATAGACGGCCTCGCCAGCGGCGTAAAAGAACAGGAAGTAGACGACGGCGATGACCAGACCCACAACAAAGGCGGCGATCCCGGCCAGCGGGCCGCCAAAGTCAATGCCTGGTATCGGAATCTGGTCGGTCAAAGTGAACCCGGCGACGAGCCCACCAACGGCGACCAGCAGGCCCAGGATGAGCGCGAGCCAACCCAGAACCTTGAAAATGGTGCTGACGACACGTAGAGCCGTGAACTGTCTTGTCATCGGTGATTCTCCTTTCTTGGAACGGTTGTGACAACGTGGGTCCATTATAGCACAGAGGCGGCAAAAGGACAAGAACCGCAGATAAACGCCAATTCGCGCAGATCTGGTCAAAGCGAAGGCTTGGGTGGGTTCATCTGTGTCCATTGGCCCCAAATCGGTGACACAGGTGACGGGGGCGCAGGTCTTCTGTACTGAGTGGCGCATTGCCCATGCTGCGTCCCCAATCACTTCCATGGTGCCGGCCATTTCTATGCCATGTCGCTGAAATCCCGAGGGCGGGCCTGGGGCGATTCAGACGCTATCGCTGCGACCTCCAGTACCCGACAGGGCGTCCGCGCCGGTCTGGCCGTCGCCTCAAGTGTTGAGCCACCGTGGGGCATTTCTTGTATCACGTGCATGGTGGCTCGGGTGTCCAATTTCGGCAGACTCCTCTGCATAGGCCGAGCGCCCTGCCAGGGCACGACTGGCAAATCCCGTCGTTCGTCTCCGGTCCATCCAGCTTGCGCTTTGCGCCGTCTTGCGGTACAATC
>CBDUWJ010000227.1:0-4995 GCA_965370895.1 uncultured Anaerolineae bacterium
GCACCTGGCGCTCGTGCAATACGGAAGGGCAGTGCGCGATACAGAGTACGATTTCTGGAGGTTGGCATGGCTGAAGTTGAAATGATTCCCATATATATCATGGGCAAGCGCTACACCGTACCCAATGCGCTGACGATCATGGGCGCCTTGGAGTACGCTGGCTACAAGCTGATCCGGGGGGTGGGCTGCCGGGCTGCGTTTTGCGGGGCGTGTTCCACGGTCTACCGGATTGATGGCGATCCCAAGCTGTACATCGGACTGGCTTGCGGCACGCAGGTCCAGACGGGGATGCATCTGACGCAGATTCCTTTCTATCCCGCTGAGCGCGCCCAATACCGGCTGGACGAGTTGGAGCCGACCTTTGCGACGCTCGTTCGACTCTATCCCCAGGTACTCAAGTGTTTGGGCTGCGGCACATGCACCAAAAGCTGCCCTCAGGATCTGCAGGTGAAGGACTATATGGCCGCCGCGATGCGCGGCGACATCGCCCGCGTGGCCGATCTCTCCTTCGACTGCATCATGTGCGGCATGTGCGTTTCGCGCTGCCCAGCCGAGGAGGCGCAACCCAACATTGCCATCCTTGCCCGGAGGCTGTACGGTCGCTACCTGGCACCCAGGGCCAAGGAACTGGAAGAGCGCGTGATGGAGATCAACACCGGCAAATACGACGACGAATTGGCCCAAGTGAAGGCTATGCCTGAAGCCGAACTCCGCCAGATGTACAACACTCGCGACATCGAGCCGGATTAGCGAGGATTGGTCTCTGGAGATTGGAAGTTGGCATGAGGCAGGGTACGATCCTGTCCTCTCTGCACTTGGAAGCTCGGTCGTGGACAAACGGAGGCAAGCAATGATGGACGGTTACACACCCGCCATGCGGGAATCAATCAAACACGTAGAGGCCAGCCGGCCAGCCCGGCTGCAAGAGACCTGGCCCATGATGTCTCCAGCGGAAAAACAAGAGATCCTGCGTGGCTTCCATCCCGATTACAAGCCCGAAGGGATGCGCGAACTGCGAGTTGGGCCGGGAAAAGGGATGCGCACTCCCCTCGAACTGGCCGACCTGCTGGAGGGTCACAGCCTGTTGAGAAACGCCGAACTGGATCTGGACCAGATCGATTTCGACACCGACGTCCTGATCATCGGCGGTGGTGGGGCCGGGTCGGCAGCCGCGCTGTTGGCCCAGCAGCAGGGCGCCAAGGTGCTGATCGCCACCAAACTGCGTCACGGCGATGCGAACACCATGATGGCCCAGGGCGGCATTCAGGCCGCCGACAAGCCCGACGACAGCCCCACTATCCACTACCTGGACGTGATAGGCGGCGGTCACTTTGGCAACGACCCCGTCCTGGTAGAGGCATTGGTGCGCGACGCACCGGAAGCGATCGCCTGGCTGGCGAGTCTGGGCTGCATGTTCGACAGAGAGCCGGATGGTACGCTCATCACGATGCACGGCGGCGGCACCAGCCGCAAGCGGATGCACTCGGCCCGGGACTATTCTGGCGCTGAGATCATGCGCACCCTTCGCGACGAGGTCCGCTCCTACCCGGAGGACATCACCGTCGTTGAGTTTGCCCCAGTCATCGAACTCCTCATGGACGACAAAGGACAGGCGGCTGGGGCAGTGCTCCTTAACCTGGAGACGGAGGAGCATTGCGTGGTCCGGGCCAAAACGACGATCATTGCCACCGGCGGCAGCGGGCGGCTCCACTACCAGGAATTTGCCACCACGAACCATTATGGCGCCACGGGCGACGGCGTGGTGCTGGCCTACCGCGTTGGCGCGGACGTGTCCTTCCTGGACACGATGCAGTATCACCCCACGGGGGCGGCCTATCCGGCCCAGATCGTCGGCCTGTTGGTGACCGAAAAGGTGCGTGGACTGGGGGCCCAGGTGTGCGACGTGCATGGGAACCAATTCGTCTACCCACGCGAAACTCGCGACGTGGAAGCCAGCGCCATCATCCGCGAGTGCGAGGAGCGGGGCAACGGCATGACCACCCCCTCCGGCTTTGTCGGCACCTGGCTCGACTCGCCGATGATCGACATCATCCACGGTCCCGGCACCATCCAAAAGGAACTCCCGGCTATGGTCCGCCAGTTCGCCCGCTTTGACGTCGACATCATCAGAGACCCGATCCTGGTCTATCCCACATTGCACTACCAGAACGGTGGCGTCACGCTAAGCCCGGATGGCGCAACCAGCGTGCCCAACCTCTTTGGCGCTGGCGAGATCAGCGGCGGGGTGCACGGCCGCAACCGCCTTATGGGCAACTCTCTCCTGGAGGTGACGGTCTACGGACGACGAGCCGGGCGGGCAGCGGGGCAGCGGGCCAAGGAGGTCACATTGGGCAAACTGAGCTTGAGCCACGTGGGTGCCTGGGAAGAACAGTTGGAGGGGGCGGGAATTGAGACCGACATCGAGTCGCCTCTCCTCCTGCCGGATTATACAAGGCACGGACGGTAACGCTGGGCGACTGCAACGAACAGACAACTCCCGCCGGACGGAACATCCAGCGGGAGCTGCTTGTTAATCAAATGGACGGGGGCAACCCTGCATAGCTGGGGGACAGGGATTCGAACCCCGACTGGACGTTCCAGAGACGCCTGTCCTACCATTAGACGATCCCCCAATACATATCTATTCTAGCATAGAATCACAACTCTGACAAGTCACGCTCGTCGGAAAGCTAATGTACAGGTTGAGCCTGTGGGGAATCACAGGCGTCTATTCTCGGGGTCGGCGCCTGTCGCCCCAACAGGTGCACTTGCGTGCGGTTTAGCCGGCCGGCCCCAAGAGACAGACGGGACCTCCTGGGGTCTCCGGAGGGACTCCGCTTCTCGGTGGTCAGGTCCAAGATCGTGTATGGAGGCGGCGTGCTGCAGGGCGGCTTATTGCTGAGCGAGCTGAGTCAAAGCCTCAATAGCCCGATCGATCTGAGAAAGGCCCCGCCCTCGTCCCAGAACAGCCATCGTTTCGAAAAGCGGTGGCGCCACCTTTTTGCCGGTGACCGCCACACGGATTATGCCAAACAACTGTCCAGCCTTCAGTCCTAGATCGTCTACCAAGGCGCGCATCGGAGGTTCGGTTGTGCCAGCCTGAAAGTCCGAGCCCGCGACACGCGGGATGGAAGCCAGCACCTCCCGCGCCCGTTGCAGCGCGGCCAATGACTCGGAGGCCGTCATCTTTTTGCCGATTAGCAGGCTGGCATCATACTCCAGACGAGAATCGTCCTCGTCCTGGAAGAAAAACCCGGTCTTTTCCACCACTTCACTCAGCGTCTTGAGCCGTTCCTGGATCAGCGGCACGATGGGTCGCATGTCGGCCGCTGTGATTGCGTAGCCGGCCTCGATCATAAAAGGTACGAGCCGTTCAGCCAGGTCTCCAGGGTCTAGTTGACGGATGTAGTAGCCGTTCATCCACTCCAGACGCTCGTACGAAAAGCGTGCCGGCGAGTTGTTGATGCCGGACAGGTCAAAGTCGCGGATCAGCTCTTGGCGGCTGAAAATCTCGGTCTTGTCGTCGTAGCTCCAGCCCACGCGAGCCAGGTAATTCACCATAGCCTCCGGCAGATAGCCCTGCCGGCGAAAGTCGCGGATTTCGACGCCGCCGTGGCGCTTGCTCAGCTTTCCCTTACCTGTGGGGGCCAGGATCAGCGGCAGGTGGGCATAGACGGGGATCTCCCAGCCAAAAGCATCGTAAAGCAGGATGTGTTTGGGCACCGAGGGCAGCCATTCGTCGCCGCGCATTATGTGGCTGATTTCCATCAGGTGGTCATCCACCACGACGGCCAGGTGATAGGTGGGAAAGCCATCACTCTTGAGCAGCACTAGATCGTCCAGTGTGTGATTCTCCACGGAAATGGTGCCATAGAGAACGTCGTGGAAGCTGGTCTGGCCCTCCAGCGGCACCTTGAGCCGAACCACGGGCGTGACGCCCTGCGCCTCGTACTCGGTGCGCTGGGCGGCGGTCAGGTGCCGGCAGTGGCGGTCGTAGCCAATATCCTGTTTTCTCTTGCGCTGCTCCTCGCGCATGGCAGCCAAGCGCTCAGGCGAGCAGTAACACTTGTAAGCACGATCCTGCTCCACCAGCCAGTCGGCATAATGATGGTACAGCTCCAGCCGCTCTGATTGGTAGTACGGACCGTAGTCGCCCCCGGCCTCAGGACCTTCGTCCCAATCCAGCCCCAGCCAGCGCAGGCTGGTCACGGCATCGGCCACGGCCTCCGGGTTATAGCGTTTGCGGTCGGTGTCCTCGATGCGCACAATGAACTTGCCGCCGTGGTGGCGGGCGAAGAGCCAGTTGAAGAGCGCCGTCCGTGCCGAGCCCACGTGAAAGTAGCCGGTAGGGCTGGGTGCAATGCGAACGCGAACCGGTTTATCGATCATGCAGTGCCTCCCCCAGTTGATTCGAACGCGCTCTCAGTATACCACAGTCCCCTCGGACATGGCAACCACGGAACACTGGGTCCACCCGAACCTTACTCCTGGTCCAATCGCGCCTCTACCGCTTGCCTACCGGCCCCAGCAGTAACGATTCGTGACGTAAAACCAAGAGCTTGCCAAAAGCCGGCCGCCTCGTCGTTGCCCACCACGTAGCGAAGCGAAAGATCATCGACGCCCTGGTCAGCAAAGAAGCGACACAGCTCGGCGACCAGCCGGGAGCCCACCCCGGCCCGCCGGTGATCCGTCCGCACAAAAGCCTGGTCCACGATGCCCGCCCGCGTAGGGATGTAGCGTTTGTTGGTCGTGACCCGCCCAAAGATCACGCCGACGACTCCATCCTCAGCGTGCTCTGCCACCAGGGCGCAACTGCCGGATGCTGTCACCCGAGAACGGAGTTGGCCCTTGAGTTGCGCCCGACCTTGGTCCTTCTTCCGCCACAGATCCGCGTTGGAGGCTTCGATGTGATCCTGTAGAGCCAATAGCAGGCCCACCAGGCGATCCAGGTCAGCTTCCTGTGCAGGCCGGATAACATATGGAGAGACGCGACCG
>CBDUWJ010000228.1:0-4986 GCA_965370895.1 uncultured Anaerolineae bacterium
GAGGTGCCAGACCCCCGTCTGACCGATGTGGCCGCCATCATCCAGCCGGACGAAGTCAAACCCACCACCGTGGAGTTTCTGGACATTGCCGGCCTGGTCGAGGGCGCGCATGAAGGTGAGGGGCTGGGCAACCAATTCCTGGGACACATTCGCAACGTCGACGCCGTGGCGCTCGTCGTCCGTTGTTTCGAGGATCCCAACGTGGCCCACGTCACCGCCGAGCTCGATCCCCTGGCCGACGCTGATGTGATCGACCTGGAATTGGTCCTGGCTGACCTGGCGACGATCCAACGAAGAGAGGACAAGGTCCTATCGATGGCCAAGGGACAACCCCGGGACTTCGGCCTGGAAGTGGATCTGTTGGCCCGGATGCGAGCCTGCCTGGAAAAGGGGCACCTTGCAGCGCGCTTGTCTGCCACGGAGAAAGAGGCAGGACTACTGGCTCCTCTCAATCTTCTCACCGGGAAGCCACGGCTATACGTGGCCAATGTAAGCGAGGATAGCCTGCCCGGTGGCGGTCCTCTGGCAGACGTCGTACGCAAACGCGCGGACGACGAAGGGGCTCAGGCTGTGGTGATCTGTGCTCAACTGGAAGCGGATCTCGCCGACTGGCCGGCCGGAGAAGCCACCGAATACCGGGCCGAACTGGGCTTGAAGGCACCCGGCCTGCAGCGACTGATCCACGCCAGCTACCGGCTTCTGAATCTCATTACCTTTTTCACTGCTACCGGCACCAACGTGGTTCGCGCCTGGACTCTGCAGCGCGGACAGACGGCATACGATGCCGCGGGCAAGGTCCATACCGACATGCAGCGCGGCTTTATCCGCGCCGAGGTGGTGTCCTACTCTGACCTGATGGCTGCCGGGGACTTGATCAGGTCCCGCGAGCGCGGCCTGATCCGCCTTGAGGGCCGCGATTATGTCTTGCAGGATGGCGACGTCATCCACATCCGCTTCTCCCCGCCTCACTAGAACCTCGCCCTTTGCCCCCTCTCCGTTTGCCAAAAACCTGTGACTGTGCTATAGTTGCGGGCGTTGTTCGGGGGCAGTCGAGCCGTTGGGCCCCCTGTCCCTTATCTTTCCGCTTGTGGCGAGACCACAGGCAATCCCATGGAAAGGAGGCAACCCATGAGGGAATACGAGTTATACCTTGTCATCGATGGCGACGCGGAAGATGAAGCCGTAGAGGCCATCCTCGAAAGAGTGAGTCAGCTGATTTCGGCCGGCCACGGCGAAACCGGCGGCGAAGTGATCAAGATAGACCCCCGAGGCAAGCGGCGGCTGGCTTATCCCATCGAGAAGAAAAGACAAAGCCAGGACGTGCTCGTCACCTTCCAGCGCGCACCGCAGGCCCTCTCCGAGATCGAGCGTTTCCTCAAGCTTGACGAGCAGGTACTGCGCTATCTGCTCATACGCACTGACGAGACGTAGACGGGCCAACCTGAACAGCCCCTGGATCGCAGGAGGCTAGAGACTGGGTCGGTACTGGAGTAGGGGCCGGGTTCGGAGCGAAGGAGAAGCGGGACATGGCGCGGGGCATGAACAAGGTGGTGGTTATCGGGTTCGTACAGCGAGATCCTGAGTTGAGGCATACAGCGAGCGGGCAAGCCGTTGCCTCCTTCAGTGTGTCGACCACGCGCAACTGGACCACCAACGCGGGTCAAACCCGCGAGTCAACCGAATGGTTCAATGTCGTGGGCTGGGGAAGCCTGGCCAAAGCCGCGAGCAAGCGTGTCCACAAGGGCCAGAGGATCTACGCCCAGGGGCACCTGCAAACCCGCAAGTGGGAGGATGCCGAAGGACAGCGCCAGATCCGCACCGAGGTGGTGGCCAATATGCTGATCCCCATGGATGGTCCGGACGAGGTCACCGAAGCAGGCTCGGCAGGTGACAGTGAGGAGTTGCCACTCTGCTTGAATCGGGTGATGGTCATCGGCAATCTGGGGCGAGATCCAGAGATGCGATACACACCTGGAGGGCAAGCTCTTACGTCTTTCAGTTTGGCCGCAACCCGCACATGGACCACCGCCGCCCGGGAGCGACGGGATGCAACCGAATGGTTCAATATCGTAACGTGGGGAAGCCTTGCGGAAATCTGCAACCAGTACCTGGTCAAGGGACGCCGGGTGTACGTTGAAGGCGAATTGCGAACCCGCGGATGGGAACAGCCTGACGGCAGGAAGCACTTTCGTACCGAAGTCGTAGCCGATGAGATGATCATGCTCGGCCCCCGCCCAATGGCCGGAGAAGCGGAGCACGCTCTCGGATGGAACAAGAGTCACCACCCTTCCTGATCGCTCGTCGAGCGCACCAGGGTAGATGGTCAGAACCAGAAGGAGAACAAGAGAACAAATGAGTGAACAACAACGCCCCGCACGAGCGGGTGCACAGACCTCCTCAAGGCCCTCCGGCCCGCCAAGCAGGTACCAACGAACCCAACAGAGGGGTGGCAGGCGAGGCGGCTATCGCAGACAGTACAGCCGAAGGAAGAAAGTGTGTGCCTTTTGTCTGGACAAGACGAAGGCCATCGACTATAAGGATGTGGCCACCATGCGCCGCTATTTGACCACGCGGGGCAAGATCAAGAGCCGGCGCAAAACGGGCAATTGTGGCAAGCACCAGCGCCGGTTGGCGACCGCCATAAAACGAGCACGGCTTCTGGCCCTACTCCCATTCACTGCTGAACACATCCGCCGCTTCTAGCCCCAGCCCGTGGGATGCGCTCCATCAGTCGGATGAGCTCCGTCCAGTGGCTGAGCCTCACTAGCAGGATGGCCCCATCCCCCAGAACCAGTCCATTCCCAGCGTGGCGGGGATGGGGCTTTGTTCGATCCTCCACAGGGAGAAAACCAGATGTCCAAAAAACGCAATAAACGCAAGGTCGCAGCGCCGGAGACCCGGAGAACAACCAAGAAACAGATAGCTTTCACCAGGAAGGAGGCCCGGCAAAACCGCGTCATTTGGCTGATGGTGGCCGTGCTGGGTCTCATCATTCTGATCGTTCTGGCCATTGGCGTGGCTCGGGAGTTCGCGCTGCAGCCCGCCACGCCAGTCGCCCAGGTCAACGGGGTCAAGATCCGAACCGACGACTATGAGAACCTACTCCAGTACCGTCGCTACAATACGCGCCTCAACATCCTCAACTTGCAGAACGAACTGAATGCTCTAGACCCTAGCCAGGAAGGAAACGAGTTCCTGAGCTCATTCTACCAACAGCAACTCGAGCAACTCCAGGCGAGCGAAGCTCTTCTACCTCAGAACACACTGGATGAATTGATCGACGATGCTTTGGTCCGGGAAAAGGCCGAGGAGTCCGGCATCACGGTCACGGACGAGGAAGTGTCCCAGACTATCGACGAGGATGTGCAACGTGCTGCATCCCCGCCGCCCCAGGTGCCGATTACTGATACTGGTACCACCCTCACGCCGACGCCGATTCCACAGGAACGGCTGGATGAGATCTATCAGAATGCGCTCGACAGCATGGGACTGACAGACAAGCAGTTCAGGGCCATCGTTGAGCGCAGCCTGTACCGAAGCCGGGTGGACGAGGTCTTGGCCAGCCAGGTGCTAGCAACTGGGCTCGTCGTGCACTCGCAAATCATTCAGACAGACACCGAAGAGGAATCGACTGTCGCGCTAGATCGCGTCGAGGCTGGCGAGGACTTTGCTATCGTGGCCAGGGAAGTCTCAACTGACACAATGACAGCCCAAGACGGCGGCGACCTCGGTTGGGTTACCACCGGCCAATTGGCCCCGCGCTACGGGCAGGATCTCGAGACCGAAGTCTTTGCCCTGGACGTGGGCCAGATCAAGATAGTGCGGAGCAACGATGCATACTATGTGATCATGCTCCTGGAAAGAGACGAGAACGGCCCATTGCCTGCCGACGTACTTGATCGCCGGCGCAGCTCGGCGTTCTCCGACTGGTTGGCTGAGCGCAAGACCTCACCCGAGGTGGAGATCGAGCAGTTCCTGCGAGCAGATCAGATACTCCCCTGACCCATTGTCCGAGTTGACTGGAAGAGGATGGGGGAAACTCCAGCCTCTTCCAGCTTCGACCGGCCCCACGGCGCAATACTAGTTCGCCTGCCGGGACACCTCGATGACGTTGGGCAGGCGCTCAAGCTTGTCCAGAATGCTGACCAACTGGCGGATGGTCGTGATCTCCAATGTGGCGGTGAGCGTGGTCAGGTTCGTTTTTTGCGCGAGCGCCGAGTTCACCTTCCGCATGTTGACCCCCTCCTCAGCGATGACAGTCGCAATGTCACGCAGCAAACCATCCCTGTCCCAGGCCCGCACCTTGATGACAACCGGATAGATGCGCTCGTCCGCCGTGCCCCAGTCCACTTCGATGAGCCGTTCCACCTCGCCTTTGTTGGTTCGAATCAGGATGTTGGGGCAATTCCACTTGTGGATCGTCACTCCCCTCCCACGGGTGACATAGCCAATGATCGGCTCCGGATCGTCGGGCTGCGGATTGCAGCACTGCGCCAATTGCGTCGCCAGGTCGGCGACCCCCTTGACACGTATCCCCTCTGGCGTCACCGCCACCGCCGGCGCCTCTTCCTCAGGGAACACCTCTTCGCGACGCAATACTTGCAGGACCCTGGCAGCGACGCGCTGCGAGTTCAGGTCTCCGAAACCGATCGCTGCAAAGAAATCGTCAAGGCTCTTGTAGTCAAAGAGGGCAGCAATCTCCTGATACTTGACATCATCCACGAGGTTCAGCCGCTTCAGTTCGCGCCGAAGCTGCTCCCGCCCAAAGGTGATGTTCTCCTCACGGTCCTGCTGGCGGAACCAGCGACGGATCTTCTGTCGACTTCGCGCTGACCGGGTGTAGCCCAGATCCGGTCTCAACCAGTCGCGACTCGGGCCACCGCGTTTGGCCGTGATGATTTCCACCTGGTCGCCATTTCCAAGTTGATAGGTCAAAGGAACAAGACGACCGTTCACGCGAGCGCCCCGGCAACGAAGGCCGACTTC
>CBDUWJ010000229.1:0-4969 GCA_965370895.1 uncultured Anaerolineae bacterium
GAGGTGGACACCGAGACTGGCGAGATCGAGATCCTCAAGATCGCAAGTGTATATGATGTGGGCAAGGCCATCAACCCTGATCTGATCTTGACCCAGATCGAGGGTGGTGCAGTGCATGGCATGAGCTCCGCCTTTGAGGCTCTCGTATTCGACGAGAAAGGCCAGCCGCTGAACCCCAGCCTGGTAGACTATCGCATCGCCACCGCGATGGACATACCCCAGGAAATCCAGGGCGGCTTTGTCGAGACACCGCTGGAGGACGGCCCCTGGGGTGCTCGGGGCGTGGGCGAACACGTGATGGTCCAGACTGCACCGGCCATTGCCAATGCCATCCACGATGCCCTTGGCATTCGCTTCAATGATCTGCCGCTCTCGGCGGAAAAGATCTTTCTGGCATGGCAGGAGAAACCAGCCACGGAGTAGCAACGGGCTCCCGCTGAATAGCGCACTGGGCGCTCTCTGATGCGCCCGGGCCCGGGTCGCCCCAGAGTTCTCCCTATCCTGCTCCCTGGACGTGCCCCATCCAGAGCAGACCTGCCAGGGTATCAGCTCCAGAGGTACTGCCGTGGGATAGCACCCCCTGCACCGCTGCCGTTAGCTGATCTTTGGTGCCACTTTCCAGCACAGCGAAGAACCGATGCCATGGGGCGCTGCACTCCCCGTCTGCCGCTGCTCGCAGGAAGGCCGCTGAGAGGATTGTGGTGCGCGGTGTGGCTGCCTCGAGGAGAGCCTTGCACAGGGGGCCGGGGGCAGGGTGTGTCAGCCACGCCCAGAGCATCACGCCCGTAAGAAAGTCATCTCCTGCGGGGGTAAGACCACCTCCCAGGCCGGCCAGTCGGGCCGCCCCTGCTCGCAGTTGGGCTGGACCTCTCAGCCAGCCTGCCCCCAAGCCCATGGCGCCTTCCCGGGCCATTCCGGACGTGGCCTGCCATAGACCATCCTTGATGATCTCTGACCGAGCAAGGTCCACGCCGCTCCCGCCGGATCGTGTTCCAGCGCGAGCGGTTGGCGAAGGGTCGGGAAGGATCTCCAGCAGACTGCCGCCGGCGGCCTGGTGCAGGGCGACAGCTTGCACGAAGGGAAGCCGGTTGGCAATGAACTCATAATTGGCCCGCAGGCTCACCCAATCGGGCCGAGGTTCCCAGACTTCGGCTCCATGCAGGTCGATCGCCACCCCGCCGATCTGCAAGCCGCTCTCTTCCAGCCGGGCTGGCGTTGCCGGTTCGATAAGAACAAAGTCGCCAGGTGCACCCTCCACAACAATATTGAGCGGCCCATCACCGATCTGGGGGAGCACCAAAGCGATCACATGTCCATCAGAAGTTACCAGACTGCAAGCACGCTCAAAGACGGCCAGCACGCACGCCGCGCAGGGCCCTTCCTGTAGCGGCAGCTGCAGTGTGCGGCTGATGGACCGTGCTTGTAGGCTCACGTCAAACTGCGCCACACCCCCATGCGCGGCATCGTGATGCACCCTTGTCTGCGTCGGACACCCCCATTTTGGATTACTCTTTAGCTACCACGTTCATATCTGGCAGGAGAACATGGGGCAGGCGGAAGTTGTAGTAGATCCATTCTGTCTCTTGACTGACCGCAGCCACGTCCTGAAGCAACTCGTAGATGTTGCCCGCGATGGAGACGTCCTTAACCCGGCCCACAATCTCGCCCTTTTCGATCTTGAAGGCCAGGCCCAACGTGTTGGAAAAAGCTCCCGAGACAACGTTGCCCTGCCCCAGGCCCAGCGGGCTCTCGACCAGCAATCCCTCGTCTATGCTGGCGATGATGTCGGCCAGGGGCGTTTCGCCCGCTTCGAAGACCAGATTCGTTGGCGAAGGAGCAGGCGGACTGAACAGGCTGCGCGAGCCGTTGCCCGTTGACTCGACGCCTGCCTGGGCGGCCGTCTTCAGATCGTACACAAAGCCCTGCAACACGCCCCGGTCTATGAGCACGTTGCGATGGTGAGCCACACCCTCGTCGTCGTAGGGAGCACTGGCGAACCTCCCGTCCAGGATTGGATCGTCAACGACGGTGATCTTGTCGTCGAACAGCTTCTCGCCGATCTTGCCGGCCATCGGCGATGTCCGCGTGTGGACGTTTTTCCCATCGAGCCCGAGCATGAGCGGCAAACCCAGAACAAGGGCTCCGGTTGGCGCAAAGAGGACAGGCATCCGTCCAGATTGGATGGTTGCGCTCTTTTGCGCCAGCTTGAGTTTCTCAGCCGCCCTGCGCGCAAAAGCCAGGTAATCGTCCTCCCAGAGAGTCGTGCCTACAAGGTCGAACTTCACCAGTATGTCGTCTCCCTCGACACGGATGAGGTCGACGGACATGGACAAGGGCGAACGTCTGAAAGCAACCTCGCTGCCTGCTTGATTATGGAGAGACAGACGTTGCACGCCACGTTCTAGCTCCACGTTTACCTGCGCATCGGGTTCGACCTGGAGGATCAGATCGATGATCTCCTGGCCGATCTCGACCAAGCGAGGGATGGGCAGGCCAGCAATCGTCTGGTCAAAGGTCACCACATGTGGCGCGGTTTGCGGCGCCGGAAAGGCTATGGGGATCTGGTCGCCGTACGCCGCTGACTCGAGCACGTTGGTCACGAGCTTTCCGGTTGCGGACTCGTCGCTCGACGCGGCAAAGCCCAGCCGCCCATCCTTGACGACACGCACAGCAACGCCCTTGGTTTCCTCCACCTGGCTGGACTTGAGCCGGTTGGCTTCAAAGCCGACCTTGGTGGACTCGCCTTGTATGTATGCGACCTCGGCCTGTTCGGCCTGGGTTGCCAGTTTGTCCAAGATATCCATGATTGTCTCCTTAGGCTTCAAGTCCCCTGCCACCAATGACGACGTCCTGGATGCGGATGTGGGGCGCTCCGAAGGTGACGGGAAGGCCACTCTGACCTTTGCCGCACATGCCGCCCCTATCGTCCCACTTGAAATCGCTACCGATGGCGTCAATGCTCATCAGCGTGGTAAACAGGTTGCCAGCCAGGATCACGTCCTTGACCATCTCGGCGATCTCGCCGTCACGGATCATATACGCATAGGCCGAGCTGAAAGAAAAGCTCTCTAGCATGGTCTGTCCGCCGAATGCATCACAAGCATAGACACCCAGTTCTATGTCCCTGACCATATCTTCAAACGGGGTTTCGCCGCCTTCAATGGCGGTGTTGGTCATGCGCACGATGGGTGGATAGCGATAGCTTGTCGCTCGCGCGTTGCCGGTGACTGACTCTGCCATCTTGGCTGCCGTTTCACGGGAGTGCAAGCGGCCGACCAGGATACCATTCTTGATCAGTTCACTGCGCCGAGTTGGTGTACCCTCATCGTCATACTTGTGCGTGCCGAGCAGGCCAGGGACCGACCCATCGTCAAACACGGAGAGGATTCCCTGCCCGAATCGCCGTCCCAGGACCATCATTTCCCGGGCTTGGGGGTTTTCGTAGACCAAGTCAGACTCGGAGAGATGCCCAAAAGCCTCATGGATAAAGACTCCAGCGAGCCTTCGGTTGACCACGACGGGGTATTGCCCGCCCACTACGGTCTCGGCGTTCAACAGGTCTACGGCGCGTTGGGAGGCGGTTTCGGCCAGCCGCTCACATCCCAGCACATAATCAAACCCCTTCTGCCCGGAGCGGCTTTCCGCCCCGGTTTGCACATTGTCTCCATCACGGGCAATCGCCACGAAGCGCACTGTGACCATGGGGCGCTCTTCTTCGATGAACGTGCCGTCCGAGTTGCCGAAAAAGATCCGGCTGAGCGAGTCGTCGTATCTAGTCATCGTGTCAATGATCTTTTCGCTGTGCTCAAGCAGGATGCTGTTGTATTCCTCCGCCAGGGACACTTTGTCGGCCATGGATACGCCCCGAAAGTCATGATCCAGCGCCACCGTGATGCGATCCTCGCAGACGGGGATAGGCGCGAGTTCAATGGGTTTGTCCGGTTGGGCAACTCTGGCGCCCTGGTACGCCTGCTCGACCTTGGCCCGCAGATCGTCCCGGTCATTGAAAGTGGCAATGCCCCAACCGCCATCTTTACTCAAGCAGCGTACGATACCGCCTGCGTCGATGACCGCATTTGCCGTCTCCAGGTCCTTGCCGCGATACGAGATGTTCGTCGCCTCACGTTCTTCCAGCCGGATTTCCGTATAGTCCGCTTTGCTGCTTCCTAGCGCATTTTGGATTCTTTCCCGCATGTGCTCTTCCTCCTCGATGAATGAAGGCGCTTGACCACAGCCATCACTTCCACTTCTACCATTCTTCCGTGTGGACGCGGGCCGGGTCGTACTGAGTCCGGGCCTCTTTGTCCTCTCCTGGGTGGCCGATGGACAGCAAGCTCAACACACCGATCCGGTTGGGAATGCCCAGAACCTCGCGGACGGCCTGCTCGCGTTCAGGTTGTCCATGACAACCCAACCATACTCCGCCCAGCCCCAACCCCGCTACAGCGATCAGAATGTTTTCTGTCGCTGCCGCACAGTCCTGGACCCACCAATCGGACATGGCGGGGTCGCCACAGACGGCTATGCCCACCGCCGCATTCGCGATCATCCCGCCATAGGGATGGCGGTCGGCGAGGGCCTGGAGCATATGCCTGTCAGTCACCACGACGAAATGCCACGGTTTCCTGTTCGATGCCGAGGGTGCGGCCATGCCCGCCTCAAGAAGGCTCTTGATCTCCGCCCCGCTTAGCGGTTCGCCAGTGTACTGGCGGATGCTCCGCCGGGTAAATATGATGTTCAGTTTCTCGTCCATTTCGCTCTCCTCTCCGATTGCGGACTAGTGAATCCATGGTCCCCGGTCGCGTATTCGGCCCAGGGACGCAGCTGTACACGGCACCAGTCTGCAGTTCCTTCCGTACAGGACGGTAGCGAGACCGGCACCGAATGAGGTATGGGTGTGCAACCAGTATAGTCCAAGAATCCGAAAAAGGCAAACATCTCATTGGTACCGTTCAGGGCCACCGACAAA
>CBDUWJ010000230.1:0-4967 GCA_965370895.1 uncultured Anaerolineae bacterium
ACGCCTTTACCCCCTACTTTGGGCGCTGGAAGCCGCTAAACGTCTACGGACCTAGTGGCAGAACGCCCGAGTTGGGCACCCAGGCCATGATCGACGGCATGCTAAAGATGAGCCGCTGGCACCACGAAGAGTTTTCGATGCTGCCAGTGGGCGATGGTTATGAGGTCAACGTGACCGAGTTTGATTGGAGGAAAGAGAACGAGGTCATCTATGACAAGAACGGCGTCACCGTTCGCCACTGGCCCCGCTCGCACGGAAAGGATGGGGCTTCGGCGTATCGTCTCGACTGGAACGGGCTGAGCTTCGTCTGGACCGGCGACGGCCGGCCCGACAAGCTGAGCGCCGAGTATGGCAAGGACGTCGACGTCTTTGTCACCGAGTGCCAGATGGACAACGGGGCTGTCTGGGGAGCCAAGTACGGCATGCCGGCCTTCAACTACAACTATATGACCGACACCCATCACACCTCGCAGTACGCCCTGGGTTACATGTTCAAAGAGACCAATCCGCGCTGCGCGATGGTGACCCACATGGAGTATGACAGCGCGCTGCTGAACGACCTCAGCGCCGGGGTACGGGCTCACTGGGATGGGCTGTTCTTGATCGGAGCGCCCGACGTGATCGTGACCAATGTGACCAAGGACGCCATCTGGTACCGCAGGGCAGCTCTGCCCGAAGAGGCGGGCATCGCCATGCCACGCGAAATGCCCGACGAGATCGTGTACCCGGACCCGCCGCTGCCACGCGAGGCACAGCAGGACCCATACCTGCGCGAGATCGAGATCTCGCCCGAGGATTACTACCCGAAGGATGTGTACCGCGAGCAGGTCACCAAGTGGCCCAAAGGCTACACTGTGAAAATGAAGAAATAGGCGGCCGCCGACTGACTATCAAGACGAGCGTGGCGCTGGGCTTCTGGTACCCGACAGAAGCTCGGGTGGGGCCAGAAGTCCGGCGACCACCACGCTCCACATTCTGAGCGCAAACCAATTCGGAGGTAAACAATGATAACAGCCGATCACACGGGCCAGGGTGCCATCCCCATGACCATCCTCACCGGCTTTTTGGGCGCAGGCAAGACAACTTTGCTCAACCGCATCCTGACGGGCGATCACGGCCTGCGGGTGGCGGTGCTGGTCAACGACTTTGGCGCCATCAACATCGATGCCCAGCTCGTCGTCGGTGTCGAGGAGAACATGGTGAGCCTGGCCAACGGCTGCGTCTGCTGCCAGATCCGCGATGACCTGATAGAATCGGTTGAGGCCCTTCTGGACCGTCCCCAGCCGGTAGAGTACATCCTGCTCGAAGCCAGCGGGGTGGCCGAACCCTCGGGCATCGCTGGGACCTTCCTCAGGTCTAACCTGCGCGACCGCATCCGCCTGGACAGCATCACCTGCGTAGTGGATGCCGACCAGGTCTTTGCCCACCCCGGGGATCCGGGACTGGCCGAACTCAAGCTGCGCCAGATCGCCTTCTCTGACATGGTGGTGCTGAACAAGATCGACCTGGTCGACCAGGAGCAGGTGCAAAGGGTCAAGGCCTGGATTGACCACCGCATCAGCCGCATCCGCATCGTCGAGACCAGCTACTGCCAGGTACCGTACGAAATCCTGCTCGGCGTTGGACGGTTTGACGCCGCTCGGTACATCCAGAGCGGTACCCGGTTCGTCCGGAGTGGCAATGGCCATGGTCACGACGGGTACGGCGATGGGGATGAGCATCACCCTGCCCACGAAGCGGACCACGGGCAGACCTTTAGCACGTGGAGCTACGAGTCGGATCGCCCGCTGTCGATGGCGGCTTTGCAGCGGATGGCGCGCAAGCTGCCGGAGTCGGTTTATCGCTGCAAGGGTATCATCTATGCGGCGGAGGCGCCTGAACGACGGGCCGTATTGCAGGTGGTCGGACGGCGGGCCGATGTGGCCCTGTACGATGAATGGGGAGACACGGAACCCCGGACACAGATCGTCGCCATCGGCGCACCGGGAAGCATCGACGCGTCCGCGCTGAGAGAGAAGTTTGATGCGTGCGCGATCGAAGCGTAACGGTTCATCAGGAGGACTGGCTGCACCGCAGACTACCAACTTCTGGGGTCTCGTGAGTGCCCTGATGGGCTATGTCATTGGCAAGAGCAGGGATCTGGGCATCGACAACAAGTTCATCAAGGAGGAGGGTGAGTCGCTGGATCCGGGCCAGTCGGCCCTCTTTGTCCTCGTCGTGGAGGCCACGACGGACAAGGTCCTGGACGAGATGAAGCTGTTCGGCGGCACGGTGTACCAGACCTCCCTATCCAAGGAAGACGAGGAGAACCTGAAGCAGGTCCTGGAGCACGAGAACGTGAGCGCCGCGGCCGGCGAGATGCTGGAGCTGGAGTAGGCGCTTTGGGCGCGGATTGTGTGATGTGATGGGGTGGCCCTAATGAAGTGGGGCCAGATCGCCAACAATCGCCGCCAGATTCCCGGATACCAGCAGACCTATCCCTAGGAGGTGAACGATGCTTTGGGCTACGCTTGCGCTGTTGGGTGTGCCAATGTGGCTCGTCGTCGGTGGATTGGCGGTCATGCTCTGGAGCCGGAGCAAGTTCAAGAAGCAAGACGGCGTGTTTCCGACCAAGATGCGGCTCGAGTCGGGTTCTGCTCCGGGCATCGGGAAAAAGTGGCCGCCGATGTCCAGCTTTGCCCTGTGGGTTCATGACGTCCTGCTGGTGCACAAGGGCCTGGGACTCATGAGCACGATCCCGCTGGGCGTTGCGGCGGTGGAGGCATCCGCCGAAGGCGCGGACCTCGAACAGGTGAAGCGCCTGGGGGAGAGTCCGGTTATCCTCAGGTTCCGGTTAGACAAGGGAGTGGGGTCCAAATGGCCGCGCCGGGAGATGCGCTCGAGCTGGCGCAGGGGCCGTTCTCCACCAGCGAGGCGTTTGGCGAAGACCGGGGTTGATTTGTGGTGGCACGGCGAGCACGGATAAAGCCCAAGACCAATCGCGATTCGCTGAGAATAGGAGTCCGGCGAGGGTCGCCTGACCTGCACGAGAGGAGGTGATGAATCGACAAGTCAGACAGTGTCAGGTAGTGAGGTTCGGTTACGGCGAGACACACCAGTAACTCTTGCTGGCGTGTGACCAAAATCCAATGAAAGGGGATATGAAATGCAATCAGACGTAGCCTATCTGCAACTGGAAGCGTTGAATAGGGAGGAATGGGCCAAAGAGGAGAGCGAAGCGGAGGCCAGGCTCCAAGCCCTCCGGGAGAAGCATGGCAAGCCGCCCAACATTATCTTTATCCTGGCCGACGACATGGGCCACGCCGACATCGGTTGCTATGGGGGGGGCATCAATCGCGGCACCCTGACGCCCAACCTGGACCAGATGGCAGCGGACGGGGCCAAGTGGTGGGGCTTTTACTCCGAGCCGTCCTGCACCCCTTCCCGGGTGGCCATCATGACCGGCCGGCATCCGGCGCGCACTGGATTGACTGAGGTGCTGTTCCCAGGCTCGACGGCAGGCATGGTGGCTGAGGAAGTCAGCATCGCTACCCTACTCAGAGGTGCCGGGTACGCCACCGCGCAGCATGGCAAGTGGCACCTGGGCGACTTTGAGCAGCACCAGCCCTACAACCACGGTTTCGAGGAGTGCTACTATACCCTGTACAACTCGGCACCGTGGGTGTTTGGCGACACAGAGATGGACTTTTTCGCCTGGCCAGAGAGCAAAGAGTTCGAGGAAAAGTATCCTGTCCATGGAATTCTGGAATACAAGCCGGGCTATGAGGAGCCGAAAGAAGTCGACAAGTTGAGCCTGGAGCGCATCCGGGTCTATGATGCAGAGCTGGCCGACAAGACCATCGACTTTATCAAACGCAAGGCCAAGGGCGACAAACCGTTCTTTGTCTACCACTGCGCCTCCAAACTCGACTACTGGGGTCCGCATCCCGACTTTAAGGGAAAGTCGCCCAAGGGCAGTATCTTTTCCGACTCGATGATGGAGCACGACGACAACGTGGGCCGCATCCTGCAAGCCATTCGCGAGGAGGGCATCGAAGAGAACACGCTGGTGGTGTGGATGAGCGACAACGGTCCCATGTTCGCCTTTGGCACAGGTCGCTCCGGCTACCACTGGCTGCGCGGCGGCAAGGGCGACGTACTCGAAGGCGGCATGCGCGTGCCGGCCATTGCCTGGTGGCCGGGGATGATCGAGCCGGGGCAGGCCCCCGGTCCAATGGACATCGTCAGCATCACCGACATGTTCACCACGGCGGCCCGCCTGGGCGGCGCCAAGGACAATATTCCTGATGATCGCGTCACGGATGGCGTTGACCAGACCTGCTTCCTGCTCAATGGTGAAGGCCATGCCCGCCGGGACTATATGTTCTACTACTCGGGCAAACACCTGGGCGCAATCCGCAAGCGCAACTTCAAGATGCATATCACCAAAGGACACGGCGGCATGCCCGGCGGGCAGACCTATGACATTATCGACGATCCCCGGGAGGAGCATCCCAACTATATCTATGGTATGAGCGTCGTCGTCCCCTTCCAGGATCTCGTGACCGAGCACATGAGGCTCATTGGGAAGTATCCGAACCGAGAGCTGCCGCCGACTCCCGGGGCTGGGATATTCGACCACGACTGAGAAGGTTGAGACGGAAGACGAACGACGAAGGACGAACGACCAACGACAAACTTGTAACCTTTTCGTCCTTCGTCTCTCCCTCAAGCAGTACCGAAGACTGGTCCAGTCTTTGAGACTGGACCAGTCTGAAGACAGGAGTTACGAAAGGAGACCAATCCATGAAAAAGATGCGAGATGCGTACTATCCGGGCACCGAGGAACTCGGTTCCAACGAGATGCGGCTGACGGCGCTGGGCACGGGCATGCCCAACCTGCGGCCGTCGCAGGTGTCGCCGGGCTGGTTCCTGGAACTGGGCAACGGCGACAAGTTCTTCTTTGACATGGGCACGGGCACCATGCG
>CBDUWJ010000231.1:0-4959 GCA_965370895.1 uncultured Anaerolineae bacterium
TGTGCGTGTGGGTGGACCTGGAAACAGGAGATCCGGTCCCCATACCTGAGGCGTTCCTGGCCGATCTTGCGCCGAACACACTGAACGCGCCGGCGTCTGAGGCGCCCACAGAGGGAGTTCTTTGTGAGTGAGATCAGAATCCTGTCAGCCAGCGACTTTGATGCTCTGGCCCGGGTCTTTGCTGACGCCTACCCGGGCATCAAGCTCGTCTCCGACGAGGACCGGGAGCGCTTCAAGCTGCGGGCGCTCAAGCTCCACGAGGAGGAACCGACGGCCCATTTCCACGGTCTCTTTCGGGACGGCCAGTTACTTGGCATCATGTGCCTCTACGATTTTTCGATGAACTTCCTGCACACGCGGATACCAGTTGGAGGTGTGGGCCAGGTTGCCGTCGCGCTACCTCACAAAAGGGAGCACGTGGCCAAAGAGATGATGCGCTACTTCCTACGCCACTTCCGAGAGCTAGGAACACCCCTCGTCGCGCTCTATCCCTTCCGGCCCGACTTTTACCGAAACATGGGCTTTGGCTACGGCACCAAAATGAACCAGTACCGGCTCAGACCGGCTGCGCTTCCTCGGGGGCCATGCAAGGCGCACGTCCGCTATCTGCACAACGAGGACCGTCAGGCGCTCCTGGATTGCTACAACCGGTTTGGGGACCGTACCCACGGCATGATGGTTAGGACCGACCGCGACCTCGCAAGACTGTTCGAGAACTCAAAGCACCGGATCATAGGCTACGAGAAGGACAACCAGATCCAGGGCTACCTGGTCTTCACCTTCGAGCAGGGCAACTCGTTTATTGTCAACGACATCCACATGCAGGAGTTCATCTACGAAAGCCAGGAAGCCTTGTCGGAGTTGCTCACCTTCCTGCACACCCAAGCCGACCAGATCCGGCACGTCATCATGAACACCCAGGACGAGTACTTTCACCACCTGCTCCCAGACCCCCGAAATGACTCGGACCGGCTCATCCCTAATGGCTACCACGAAACCAACGCGCAAGGCATAGGGCTCATGTACCGGGTGATTGACACCCCAGGGTTATTTGACCGGTTGAGCGAACACGATTTCGGCGGGCAGACCTGCATCCTCAAGCTGAGCAGCACCGACAGCTTCCTACCCGAGAACGCAGGCAGCACTCTGCTGCGCTTCGACCATGGACTCCTCAGACGACCGGACGACGGCGCGCACGATGTGGAGGTTCGCCTGGGAATCGCCGACCTTTCATCGCTGCTGGCGGGCACGGTGAACTTTGGAAGTCTCTACAGATACGGGCTGGCGCGTATCTCAGACGCTGCGTATGTCACTACGATCGGCCGGCTCTTTGCCGTCGAGGAAAAGCCAATGTGCACAACCTCATTCTAGACTGTAGCTCGCAGCCAGTCACGTGCCAGAAGGAGAGCGATCGATGACCGACGTCTTTTCTGCTGCCGCCTATGGAGGCCCGAGCTGGTCACCCCGGACGGCCTCTTTGCGCCAGGAGATCGGAGAACATTGGGCCCCGTGCGGTGTGTGGACCGAATCGTCGCCACTCAAAGCCGTCCTGCTCCACCGGCCAGGCACAGAGCTGCAGGCACCAGCCGACCCGGACAGCTCGCAGATGCTCACCGCCTTGGACGCCAATCTCGCTCGGCAACAGCATCGTGCCCTCGCCCAGGCCTACCTGGACGCTGGCGTCGCTGTACGTTATGTCGAACCGCATCATGAGCCTCCCCCAAACTTGATGTTCGTCGCCGACCTGCTGTTCATGACGCCAGAGGGGGCGATCCTGGGCCGGCCGGCGTCCACCGTGCGGGCTGGCGAGGAGCGGTTCGTCGCCCGGCGGCTGGCCGAGCTGAACATCCCCATCCTGCGCACCGTGCGCGGCACTGGGACCTTTGAGGGTGCAGACGCAGCCTGGATTGACTCACAGACGGTCCTGCTGGCCACGGGGTTGCGGACCAACGCCGAGGGAGCCGGTCAGGTGGCAAGCCTGCTGCAGGAGATGGGAGTCGAGGTCATCCACGTCGGATTGCCCTACGGGGTGATGCACCTGATGGGACAGTTGCGCTTTGCTGACCAGGACCTGGCCATTGCTTGGCCGGGGCGCGTGCCCTACGCCGCCGTGGAAGCCTTGCGCACGCGTGGCTATGCGGTCCGGTTCCTGCCCGACACCGAAGAAGCACAGCATGGAATGGCGCTCAACTTTGTGACACTTGGTCCCCGGCGGATCCTCATGCCCTTCGGAAACACCAGAACCCAGGCCTTCTATGAGCAGACCGGAATCACCTGCCAGACCGTGGAGGTCGGTGAACTCGTCAAGGCAGCCGGCGGTGTTGGCTGTTTGACCGGCATCCTCGAACGTGAAACTGCCCTCTGACCAGCGACTGGCCGGGCCGGCGCACCGCGCCCCTTGCAGAAGCTCCCGGTCGGACGGTTGATGGAATGAGCACATGCATCCACCGGCTCTGACGGCGGGCTGGGCGAGTAGGCTTGTCGCGCGCCGCGAGTAGAGGAGGGTCGGACTTGGCAGGGCCACGGAGCGGGGAACTTGTGCCAATTGCTAGTCACCCATGGTCACCTTCGGAAATCGGTGTGGCACGTAGCACATACTCAGTCCGCCGCAGTGCTCGTTCCGGGTAGGTGTCCAAGGAGTTCGCAGTGCGCACTGCCGTGCGTTTCCAGGCGCTGAAGCGCCGACTACAGACCCAGGTTACCGTCGGCTAATACTCGAAGGCGAGCAAGTCTGATGGCGAGTGTCTCCCGTGGAAGCTTCTCGAGAGGCCTCGCCGGCGCAGGGCTGTGTGCGCTGGGCAGCGGGGCGCTGTGGGCCGACTGGCACAGGAGCGGTGTGGGGTCTTCGGCCTTGGTCAGATTCTTTCGCATCAAGGTCCCTGGTACGGGACAGCGGAAAGAGGAGGCAAGAACATGGACGTAGCACAGCGGATCGAAGAACTGCGGGAGCAGGTACGCTACCACAGCCACCGGTACCATGTGTCGGACGATCCGGTCATCAGCGACGATGCCTATGATGCAACCTATCGAGAGCTCCAGGAGCTGGAGGCCACCCACCCAGAGCTGGTCACTCCCGACTCACCGACGCAGCGGGTGGGAGGCGAGGTACGGCAGGAATTCACTGAAGTCGGTCATCCACGCCCCATGCTCAGCCTGACCAACGCCTTCGACCCGGAAGAGCTGCGTGCCTGGCACGACCGCTTCCACCGGCTGTTGCCAGAGGGCTATCCAGAACCGGCCTACGTCGTGGAGCCCAAGATCGATGGGCTTACGGTGGTGTTGCACTACACCGGCGGCCTCTTCACCCTGGGCGCCACCCGGGGCGATGGGCTGCGCGGCGAGGACATAACCGCTAATCTGCGGACGCTCAGGGCCCTGCCTCTGCGTGTGCCCCTGGCGGGGGATGGGGAAAGGCCTGCCTCGAGCCGTGCGGTGAGCCTGTCGAATGGTGCGACCGAAGGGGAAGCCGGAAGCGAACTGGACGCGCCAGCGCGCTTGGTGGTCCGGGGCGAGGCCTACATGCCCATCGACGCCTTTGAAGCCTTCAACCGGCAGCAAGAAATAGCCGGGAAAAAGACCTACGCCAACCCGCGCAACACCGCCGCCGGCAGCCTGCGCGTCCTCGATTCGAGCATCACTGCCTCGCGGCCTCTCAGCCTGTACTGCTACCGGGTCGTCGAAGTGGAGGGAGGTCCCTTGTTGAGCAGCCAGTGGCAGGCGCTTGACTACCTACGGCGCCTCGGCTTTCCCATCAGCGGCCAGAACCAGCGTTTTACCGACTTTGAGGCAGTGGTGGACCACTGTATCGCCTGGGAACAAGAGCGCGAAACACTCAATTTCGACGCCGATGGATTGGTCGTCAAGATTGATGATTTCGCCACCCAAGAGCGACTGGGGGCGGTGGGCAACGCGCCGCGCTGGGCAGTAGCCTACAAATACCCTGCACCCGAAGCGGTGACACGCCTGAGACGGATTGTCGTCAATGTGGGGCGGACTGGCAGTCTGAACCCCGCCGCCGAACTGGAGCCGGTACGCATTGGCGGTGTAACCATCAGCAATGCCACACTGCACAATGCCGATTACGTAGCCGAGCGGGACATCCGCGAGGGGGACATGGTCGTCGTCAAGCGGGCCGGCGAGGTGATTCCCCAGGTGCTGCGCCCCATTCTGGAGCTCCGCCCACCCGAAGCCCGATCGTGGCAAATGCCCGATCGTTGTCCCGTCTGCGGCGAACCGGTGGAACACCCCGAGGGCGAAGTAGCCTACTACTGCGTCAACGCCACCTGCCCAGCGCAACTGGTCCGTGCCGTAGAACACTTTGTCAGCCGCGGGGCCATGGACATCGATGGCTTTGGCATTCGGCAAGCCGAGATGTTCGTGGAGCTGGGCTTCATCCACAATGTGGCCGACATTTATCACCTGACCGCCGATCAGCTTCTGCCTCTGGAAGGCTTTGCCGAAAAGAAGGTGGCCAATCTCCTGGCGGCCATTGAGGCCAGCAAGGAACAGCCCCCGGCCCGGCTGCTGACAGCGCTTGGCATCCGGGGCGTGGGGATGACCGTGGGCCAAGTCCTCATGAACCACTTTCACTCCCTCGATGCCCTGGCCAGCGCCAGTGGTGAGCGAACCACCACCGGCCAGGAACTGGAGCAGGTCCCCGGCATCGGCCCAAAGTTGGCCACGACCATAGCCGACTGGTTCGCGCGCGAGTCCAATCGCCGTCTGCTTGACGAGCTCAGAGCAGCGGGGGTCTGCACTCAGGCGGAAACCGTCGAGCCGGTTGGCCCTCAGCCGCTAGCTGGTCTCACCTTCGTCATCACCGGCACGCTGCCAACGATGAGTCGAGAGCAAGCCAAGGCCCTTATCGACACGCGCGGCGGCAGAGTGACGGGAACCGTGAGTGGCAAGACCGACTACCTGTTGGCCGGAGAGCGCGCGGGCAGCAAGTTGGCCAAAGCA
>CBDUWJ010000232.1:0-4955 GCA_965370895.1 uncultured Anaerolineae bacterium
AGATAAGGTGGGAATGAGCAGACGCCAGGCAGGTCAAGTTGCACCGGCAAGCACCGCTGCCGCCGCGTCTGTCGCTTGCTGATGGAGGATGCCAGGACGGGTCCGACCCGAGTACCCAGTAGCCAACGGTTGGTCTTTGTCCGGCCTCAGAATGAGCGTTGTGCGGTCCAGGCCGGTTACTCACTTGAACCATGACTTGGGCCACTATCTGTGGACAGCCATTCATTGCTCGAAGCCGGTCCGTGACCGGCGCGTTCCAGATGCAAGACCGCCGGATCCGTGATCCGGCTCGAGCCGTAATCAGCCTGTCGCGGTCCATTGACTGTGGCTTTCAAGGAGGAAGTCCATGCCATGCAGAAAACTGTCGATCGCCGTTCTACTCCTTGTGTCGCTGTTGCTGATCGGTTGCGGTGGTGACAGCTCCACCGATAGTGCCGCCACGGATGCCGCCGCCCCACTGTTCCAGGACGAGGGGGACGTCATCTCTGCCACTGGCGAGGTGAGACCGGCCCGCTGGGCCAGTCTCAGCTTTCCAATTGGGGGCACGGTCAAGAGCATCCAGGTAGAAGAGGGCCAGCAGGTGACGGCCGGCCAGTCGTTGGTGGAACTGGGCGCCATCCAACCGGAGCGAGCGGTGGCTGAAGCCCAAGCAGCCCTGTCCGCCGCCGAGGCCAATCTGGCACGGGTCAAGGCGGGCGCCCATCCCCAGGACGTGGCCGCTGCGGAGCAGGCCGTGGCCGCGGCCCAGGCCAACGAAGCTGTGGCCGGGGCGCAGGTCCGGGCGGCTGAGGCCGGGCGCGGCGGCGCTCAAGCCGGCGTTTCCACGGCCCAGGCCCAGGTGGCCATCACCCAAGCCGGAGTCAAGATCGCCCAGGCTGAACTCAACCGCGGTCAGGCAGGCGCCCGTTCGGAGGATCTGGCCAGTGCCCGCGCGGCGCTGGACCAAGCCCGGGCCGCCGTCCGTCTGGCCCAAGCCGACTATGACCACAGCGAGCGGGCAAGTGACACAGCCCAGGCCCTGGCGCTGGAACAGGCCACCCTCAGCATGAAGATGGTCCAGTCCGACTATGACCGCTTGCTCGCTGGGCCGCGTCAGACCGACCTGGCGCCGCTGCGGGGCAACGTGGAGGCGGCCAAAGCCCAGGTAGCATTGGCCCAGGCCCAGGCGACCCAGGCCGAGAGCCAGATCACCCAGGCAGAGGCTGCCGTTGCCCAAGCCCAGGCGGGTCTAGAGGCTACAAAGGCCCAGACGGGCCAGGCCCAGGCCTCACTCGACCGTCTGCAAGTCGGTGCGACGCCTGAAGAGATAGCCGTGGCCGAGGCCTCCGTGGACCAGGTCGGCGAAGCGCTGACTACTGTCCGGGCAATGCTCGACCAGGCCACGCTGACTGCGCCCTTTGGCGGCACCGTGGGCCTGATCTACGTACGCGAGGGTGAGGAGGTGCAGCCCGGCCAACCAGTCTTGGTGATGGGCGACCTCTCGACCCTGCGGGTGGAAACCACCGATCTGGACGAGATTGACGTGGCCCGCATACAGCCCGGCCAGCAAGCCGACCTTACCTTTGACGCTGTGCCCGACAAGGTGTTGTCCGGCCGCGTCGCCCACATCGCACCTATGTCCTCCCCCGGCCAGACAGCCACGACCTACAAGGTCATCATCGATTTTGATGGCGAACTCACGCCCGATCCAGCCCTGCGATGGGGCATGACGGCGTTTGTCGACATCTGGATAAAGTGACAGCGTAGAGGGGTTCGAGGCTCTGGAAGTTCAGCGCGACTTGCTCGCACGCGGGCTTGTTCGCGCAACTTCCACAGTCTATCCCAAGGAATACCAATGGTCTGGAGAAACCTCTTCCGGCGTAAAGGGCGCACAATCCTGACCTTGCTGGGCATCGCCATCGGTGTGGCGGCCATCATCGCCCTCGGGGCTATGGCCGCCGGGATGCGAGCCGGCTACACGGCGATGGCCCAGGGCAGCGAGGCTGATCTGGTGCTCTCCCAGGCCAGTGCCATGGATATCACCATAGGGGGTGTGAAAGAGGAAGTAGGCGAGCAAGTGCTGGGCTGGCCCGAGGTGGCCGAGGTGGACGGCGCGTTGGTGGGCAACGTCCAGGCTGAGGTTTCGCCCTATTTCTATATCTTTGGCTACGATCCGAAGGGGTTTGCCATCAGCCATTTCCGCGTGGTTGAAGGGCAGACATTGGCCGAGGCCCGGCGGGTACGGGGCAAGCCCCTCCTGCTGGGCAAGGGCGCTGCGGAGAGCCTGGGCAAGGAGGTGGGCGACACTCTGCGCATTACGGGAGGCACCTTCCGCGTCATCGGCATCTATGAAACGGGGGATGCCTTCGAGGAAGGCGGGGCGGTCATCCCGCTGGAGGAAGCCCAGTCCCTGCTGCTGCAGCCACGCCGTGTTTCCATATACTACCTCCGGTTGCGCAGCCCCGGCGACGAAGCGCGGCTGCGAACACGAGTGGACCAGCACTTTACCGACCTGAGCCTGTCCACGACATCGGAATTCGCCGACCGGCAGATGATGATCGAGTACATGGAAGGTTTCGCCTGGGGCATCTCGGCCATAGCGATCCTCATCGGGGGGCTGGTCATGACCAACACCCTCTTTATGTCAGTCTTTGAACGCACGCGGGAGATCGGCCTGCTTCGGGCGCTGGGCTGGCGACGGGGTCAGGTGATGCGCCTGATCCTGGCCGAGTCCCTGGCCCTTTCCCTGCTGGGTGGTCTGGTGGGCATCGGACTCGGGGTGGCCATGGTCGCTGCGATGCGCGGCTCGGCGGGGTTTTTCGGCTCATTCGGGACACATTTTGCCCCCGATCTCTTTCTCCGGGCCCTGGTGACAGTGGTGATCTTGGGGCTGGTGGGTGGGGCCTATCCAGCCTGGTGGGCCAGCCGCCTGGTCCCGCTGGAAGCCCTGCAGTACGAGGGCGGCGCAGGGGCGAAGGCGCCTCGATTCTTACCCGGCGGGATGACGCTGCGCAACCTGTGGCGGCGGCGCACCCGCACAATACTGACCGTGCTGGCGATCGGCGTGGGTATCGCCGCCATTGTCGTCCTGAGAGGCATTACCGCGGGATTCATCGACAGTTTCACGTCTTTGGCCATGGGCGGTGAAAACGACCTAATGGCCCTCGAAGCTGATGCCTCAGATATGGGCTACAGCTCCATTGACGAGCGAGTGGGGGCGCGTTTGTCTGCGCTGCCCGATGTAGAAGCGGTCTCTGGCGTCGGTTTTGCCTATACCACCACGGAGGAGATGTTCATCTTCTTTATGATGGGCTACCACCCCCGGGAACATGCCATCCGCCACTTCAAGATCGTGGAAGGGCAGCCTCTGGCGACCAACCGGCAGATGCTCCTGGGCCGGCAAGCGGCAGAGACATTGAACGCAGAGGTAGGCGACACACTGCGCGTACTGGGTAGCACCTTTCGTGTCGTCGGCATCTTTGAGACTGGGGTGGGGTTTGAGGAGAGTGGCGCGGTCATCACCCTGCGGGATGCTCAGAGGCTCGCCGGGCGGCCCCATCAGGTGAGCATGTACGGCATCAAACTCCGCGACCCGTCAAGGGTCGACGAGGTGCTGGCCTACCTGGAAGTGAACTTTCCGGAGATCGATGTTTCGCTCACCTCCGAGTTTGCCGAGAATCTGCCGGATATGCAGGCCTCGGAGCAGATGATGCAGCAAATCGCGTTCATGGCCGTGTTGATCGGCGGGGTGGGGATGCTGAACACAATGCTGATGAGCGTCCTGGAGCGCACACGGGAGATCGGCGTGCTGCGGGCGCTGGGTTGGCGGCGGCGACAGGTGGTGGGCATGATCCTGCGGGAGGCGTTGGCGCTGGGTGTCGTGGGCGGCGTCTTTGGCATTCTCCTGGGGTTCGGACTGGGCTGGGGCTTAACGCGCATCCCGGCCGTAGGGGGGATGATAAGCCCACAATATGATGCCCAGTTGCTCCTACTGGCCATGTCGGTAGCTGTGGTGACCGGCGTGCTAGGCGGACTCTATCCGGCCTGGCGGGCGACGCGCATGCAGCCGATCGAGGCCTTGCGGTACGAGTAGTGGATAATGGAAATGGTGTACGGGTATGGCACAACTGAGACGACGGAGCAAGGTGTTGGTTGTTGGATGCACTTGGCGGCTCAGTCAAAAGCAGCGGAGGCTAGTTATGGCCAGGGACTATATCGTTGAAACCCGGGAATTGACAAAAATCTACGGGGACGGCGCGGAGGTGCGGGCGTTAGACGGCGTGGATCTGACTATCAGCGACGGGGAAATGGTGGCCGTCATGGGACCGTCAGGCAGCGGCAAGAGCACGCTGCTGAACATGCTCGGCGGGCTGGACCTGCCCACCGGTGGCCAGGTACTCATCGACGGACAAGACCTGGCATCCGTGCGAAACCTGGACAGGTTTCGGGCGCAGACGGTGGGCTTTGTCTTCCAACTGCACAACCTGCTGCCCACGCTCACGGCGTCGGAGAACGTGGAAGTGCCGATGCGCGGTCAGGCCATCCGGCGCCGGGCGCGGCGCGACCGGGCCAAAGAGCTGCTGGCCCTGGTGGGGCTGGGAGACCGGATGAAGCACCTTCCGGCCCAACTGTCCGGCGGGGAACGGCAGCGGGTGGCCATCGCGCGGGCTCTGGCAAACCAACCGCGCCTGATCCTGGCCGACGAACCCACGGGCAACCTGGACACGACTGCTGGCGAGGAGATTATGCACCTGCTGGCCAACCTGAACACAAGTCAGGGCACGACGCTCATCGTCGTGACCCACGACCGGCGCGTGGCGCGGGCTACGGACCGCATCCTGACCATGCGTGACGGGTACATCAGCGACGACCACGCAGTGGCCGACCCATTGACTGAAGACCTGCGGGAACTGGGACACTCGCGGTTGGGGCAACGGCTCATAAACGGCCGTCTCGAGGAACTGGGGCCGCTGAGC
>CBDUWJ010000233.1:0-4912 GCA_965370895.1 uncultured Anaerolineae bacterium
TTCGCACACCTTCGCCAGGCTTACGAGGGAACCATGATTCGTTTACCAGCACTGATTATCTCAATGTTGCTGGCTTTGGCCTATGCCGCGGCCTTTCACCTGTGGAAAGGCCGCAACCTGAAGGACCTGCTGGTCTTCTGGCTGGCATCCATTTTGGGCTTTGCCGCCGGACAACTGGTGGGCCAAATCCTGGACCCTGTCCTGTGGACCCTCGGGCAGGTGCACATCGTCGAAGCCACTCTGGGCGCCTTTCTCTTTATGGCCCTGACCCGCTGGCTGCGACTGGAAAGACAGACACCATGAACCAAACATCAGAGGTCGAACGTCAAGCACTGCGTGGTACGCGATCCCCAGCATCCGGCACCCATCAGCCCAAGATCCACCCCGCCGAACCCCGCGACACCGCCCAGGTCTGGCTCGACGACGGGCGCGTGTTCGAAGGGCCTGTCGGCACTCCGTTGGAAGACTTTATCCGCACGGCCGGTTCCAATCCGCGCGCCCCGACGGTCGCCGCCTTGATCGACAACGAGCTGCGGGAGCTGGCCTATCGCGTTGAGTGCGATGTCGAGGTCACGCCCATCACCATGTCCCACAGCGACGGTTTTCGCATCTATCGCCGCTCGCTGGTATTCCTGCTAGTTACGGCAGTGAACGAACTATTCCCGGAAGCCACCATCCAGGTCGATCACTCCCTCACCTTTGGCGGCTATTTCTGCGAGGTGCAGGATCGCGAGCCGTTCAGCGCCGGAGAGCTAGCTCAGATCGAGAGTAGGATGCGGGAAATCGTACAAGCCGACGAGCCAATCCGCAAGACGCGGGTCCCGCTGAACGATGCCATCGCCCTGTTCAGGGCCCGGGGCGACGACGACAAGGTGCGACTCCTGAATCGCCGGAGCAAGGTCTACCTGACCCTCTACAATCTGCGGGGCTTTCGCGACTATTTTCACGGCTACATGGTCCCCTCGACAGGCTACCTGACCGTCTTTGAGCTGCAGGCCTACGAACCGGGCCTTGTCCTGCGTTTTCCGCGCAGCAACCCACCGATGCAGCTCCAGCCGGTCGTGGACTATCCGAAACTCCTCCAGGTCTTTCGCGAGTACGGCCGGTGGATGGAGCTGATGGGCGTGCGCGACGTAGGTTGCCTCAACGAAGTCATTGCCGGCGAGCGGGTGCGCGAAGTGGTGTTGGTCGCCGAAGCACTTCACGAGCAGCGGGTGGCCCTCATCGCCGAGGAGATTGCGGCCCGGAAGAGAGACGTGAGAGCGGAAGAGGAGGGTCAGGTGAGGCTGGTGCTCATCGCCGGGCCCTCGTCGTCGGGCAAGACGACCTTCACCAAGCGCCTCAGCATCCAGTTGCTGGCCAATGAGCTCCGCCCCTTCTCCCTGGAACTGGACAATTACTTTGTGGAACGGGACAAGACCCCGCGCGACGAGCAGGGCGAATACGACTTTGAGTCCCTGGCCGCGCTGGATGTGGCCCTGTTCAACGAGCACCTTCTGCGGCTGCTCGATGGACAGGAAGTGACACTACCCCGGTACAACTTTCGAACAGGAAAGCGCGAGATCGGCCAGACCGTGCGCCTGCAACCCGACCACGTGATCCTCGTCGAGGGCATCCATGGGCTGAACCCCGGCCTGATTCCGGACATTCCCCCTGAGGTTGCCTATCGCATCTACGTCTCGGCCTTGACGCAGCTCAACATTGACAAACACAACCGGGTGCCGACGACCGACACCCGCCTGATCCGCCGCATAGTGCGCGATGCGCAGTACCGGGGCTATACGGCCAGACAGACGATCGACCGCTGGGGCAGTGTGCGCCGCGGCGAGAAACGCTGGATCTTTCCCTTCCAGGAGCACGCCGACGTGATGTTCAATTCGGCGCTGGTCTACGAGCTGGCCGTGCTCAAGCCCTTCGCGGAGCCACTGCTGTTGCAGGTCAAGCCAGGGACACGGGCGCACGTGGAAGCAAAACGGCTGCTGGCCTTCTTGGAGTGGTTCGAGCCGCTGGCGCCAGACTTGGTGCCAGACAACTCGATACTGCTGGAGTTTGTAGGGGAATCGATTCTGCGGGATTTCTACGTAGCGTTGTAGACCAGCTTGGCTCACTGATGACCGCGGTGGAGGGCCCTGTGCCTGCGCCGTCTGTGCGACAGACCGGTGCGGTTTCACGCTGCCGGTCTTGGCTTCCCATTGCCTGCCTTTGCGCTCAGCGAGGTTTCGAGTATACTGTCCATAGACAAGCGATTGGTAGACTCCTACGTCGAGATTATCGGCGAGCACCATCCCGAGCTTTTGGCCAGGAATCCCTACCTCTGCGAACGACCGGACTCCACCCAAGGGTCAAAAGTCCCAAATTAGGACCAGGCTTGAGATGGGAAGGATGCGTTTGCCCTCTGGAGAACATCCGTTCCGCGACCTGGAAAGACTTATGACTATCCAGACTTGGGTTGACTTGACATTTGCCCGGTTTGATGTATAATGGGTGTGGCAGTCCCGTTCCAATGTCCCAGCGGTTCGTTCTCGCACAGGTGCGATGGGTGTGGGCAGGCGTGCGATGGAAGGCAAGCCCCGGTCTGACTTGAGGGACGTGCGAGGAACACGAACTGCGGTCCTCCGGGGCCCTTTAGTCTATGGGGGCGGCTACGGGCCATGAGCACAACTTGTTTAGGCTACTTGCCCAGGGAACGCGGTGAGCGCATACGAGATTTCGGTCAGCTCTGCACGCCAGAATCGACACGTGGCATTCGATGCTCTACTCGGCGCCGAGTTGCCCTGGTTGGTCGCGCCTCTCGTCTTCGCCTCCACTGCTTTCCCCGTGCAGGTCGAGAGATCCTTGAGAGCACCTCCCTCACTACGTGAAGATGATGAAGAAGCGCGGGCTGGTGTCTCTCTTGCGGCGAATCGCATTTCGTCAGGGGGCTTGGCCCAAGCGCATTGAGTTGCTGCGACAAGACGGCTTGGTGTGACTCCGCATAGAGTATTGATTCACAATCGGAGGTTCCCAGGATGAGCTATTACTCAGGGGGCGTGATGGACGAACGGCAGAGGGACGCACTTCAGTCGGTAGCCGAGGAAATCGGCCGGACGATGAACATGCCCACCAGTGTGTGGGTGCTGGATGAGCTGGGCCGGCGCTTGCGCATCGCTGCGTCTGTGGGTCTGCCTTCCAGCTTTGCGCGCGACGCGTACCTGGACTTGGACGAGGTTACCGTCATGGGAGAAACGTTCAAGACCGGGGAATTCACCGTGGTGGAGGATATAATCTCCGATCCGCGCTGGAAGCACATGGATGAAGCCCGCGAGATGGGATGGAAATCCGTACTCTGTGTTCCGATCAAGGCGCAAGGCACGGTCACAGGTGTAATCGCCATCCTCACTTTCGTGATGCGCGAGTTCAGTGACCTTGAGATACAGCGGCTGACCCAGTATGCTGCTCAAGTCAGCCTGACAGCAGAAGCCGACACAAGAAGAGAGACGCTTGGCCGCCTCCTCGAAACGGTGCGCGGGATGAGACCCCTGACCACCGCCCACCCTCAGGCAGTGCTCCAGCACATCGTTGACCGGGCATGTGATCTCGTGGGTGCCAACTGTGCGATCATCTTTCCCTACGACGCTGTTCGCGAAGAGTTCCTTGACATTGACAGCGCCGTCCATCACGGCTTGCAGCACCCACTCACGCCGGAAGATAGACCGCAAGAGCAAGGACTCAGCGCTGAGGTAGTTCGCCAGGGTGAGGGAACGCAAGCCGAGATCGACGAACACGATCCAGCAGTCCCACAGAGTCCGTTCATTGCTCGAGAAGGGCTGAAGGCATTGATGGGCGTTACCCTCGAGGCTGCTGATCGCGGCCTGGGACTCTTGTACATCGGTTATCGGACTCCCCATCAGTTCAGCACTGAGGAACAAGACACGATCCGACTGTTTGCCCAGCAAGCAGCGCTGACAATTGACTATTCGGCACTGCACGAGCAAGCTGCGGTCAGAACTGAGATGTTCAAGAGGCTACATAGTGTGAGTTTTGCTGTGACCTCGATGGCGGGCTCGCCTGAGAGTGTTGAAGCCGTGTTGACGCAGATTGCCGAAGCTGGCCTGAGCTCACTGGGCGCCGACCAGATCACTGTCTACCGCTATATCGAAAACAGGGACGAGTACGTTCTTCCTCCCGTGGAAGTCGGCGAGCGGAGAGACCTCTCAGTCAGGAAGAGCCGAGTATACGAAGACGATGTTCTGCGCGACATCGTAAGGAAGAGGCGAGCCCAATACAGTCCCGATGCTCCGCAAGAGCCGATTCTGACTCAACCCTACACCGTGACACGTCATGACGCTCCCAGCGCACGGTTTGTGTACCGCGAAGACATCAGATCGGTGGCAGTGCTTCCGCTCTTTGTGCGAACCAGGATTGTTGGTGTGCTATTCGTCAACTATCGTACGCCACAGGCTTTCGCGCAGCAGCAGCGAGAGCTTATTGAACTGCTCGCCAACCAGGCCGCCATCGCCATCCACAACGGACGGCGTTTCGAGGATGTCACAGCCCTCCGGGACATCACGCGAGACACCACTCGCGTCGATGACAAAGACAAGCTACTGCAGCGCATCCTTGAGGGTTCCCTGGAGCTGGTGGGGGGCAACGCTGGAGCAATCCTTCTTCGGGGCGACGGCACCAATGAACTGCAGCGCCGGTACGCGGTGGGAAAGGACGTAGGCGGGACCGTACCCTTTGGCCATGGCCTGATTGGGGCGGCAGCGGAGACCAGGAGTCCAGTGCGAGTTGGGGACGTAGCCGCAGACCCTCGATACGCAGAAGATGCGAATGGCACCGCTTCCGAGCTTGATGTGCCGATGCTTTTTGGTGATGAGCTTCTCGGGGTCCTGAACCTGGAGTGTACACGTTTTGATGCTTTTGACGAGTC
>CBDUWJ010000234.1:0-4897 GCA_965370895.1 uncultured Anaerolineae bacterium
ACCGGGCTCAGCCTGGCGCCACTCGGCTTTCTGATGGGCATCCCATTCCCCAGCGGGCTAGCCTGGCTTCGGGAACGCGCACCGGGGTTGATCCCCTGGGCCTGGGCTGTGAATGGCTGCGCATCGGTCCTGGCTTCGGTGCTGGCAGCCATGGTGGCGCTGTCCGCCGGGTTTTCGTGGGTCCTGGCTGCTGCCGCGCTGGCCTATGCGGGCGCCTGGCTCGCGCTCCGCCGAGAGAACGCATAATCTACCAACTTCCCAATCTGCCAATTTCCCAGTTGGCCAATCTACCGATTTCACCCTATTTGCCTATTTCGCTATTTCCTGGTACAATCACCCTATGATGAACGAGGGACAATCGCCGCCGCCGCCGATCTGGGTGGAGACGCAGGCGGGTTTCCGCGCGATGCTGGCTCACCTGCGGGGCGAGCCAGCCGTGGCCGTGGACACCGAATCAAACAGCCTCTTCGTGTATCAGGAACAGGTCTGCCTGATCCAGATCTCCGTGCCTGGGACTGACTATCTGGTAGATCCCTTGGTGTTGCAGGACCTGTCCGGCCTGGGACCACTGCTGGCGGATCCGGCGGTGCTCAAGGTTCTTCATGGCGCCGAGTACGATCTGCTCGTCCTTCACCGGGACTATCACTTTGTCCTGGACAATCTCTTCGACACGATGTGGACCAGCCGTATCCTGGGCTGGCCAGCCCATGGCCTGGCAGCCCTGCTGGACAGTCACTTTGGTGTGAGACTGAACAAGAAATACCAGCGGGCCAATTGGGGGCTGCGCCCCTTGCCGCCCGAGCAACTCAACTATGCCCGCCTCGACACTCACTATTTGCTCGCCCTGCACGACATCCAGGCACGGGAATTGGGTGCCCTCAACCGCTGGCCTCAGGCCCGGCACCGGTTTGCCATGCTAGGCCAGACGCGATGGGCGCCGAAGGGGTTTGACCCTGACGGTTTTTGGTGGATAACAGGCGTTCGGGATCTGGATGATATGGGCAGAGGGGTGTTCCGCGCGCTCTATCTCTATCGTGAGAAACGCGCCCAGGCTGCAAACCGCCCACCCTTCAAGGTCCTCTCAAACAAGATGATGTTGACCCTGAGCGAATGGCGACCTGGAGATGTGAGGGACTTGCGCCAGATGAAGGGCATCTCGCGCCCGTTGGTTCGCAAGGATGGGCACGGGCTGCTTGCCGCAATCCGGCGGGGGGAGGGGCAACCGCTGGCCTGGGATGATCGACCCCGCTCCAAGAACGGTTCCAACCGCACCGCCTACGGCCGCCCCAACGGCCGGCCTTCCGCTGCCTGTCAGGCTCGCTTTGAAGCGCTGCGCACCTGGCGCAACACTACTGCCCAAACGCGGGGCGTCGAGCCCGACATTGTGTTGACCAATCAAACACTCTGGTCGGTGGCCTGTTCCAATCCCCGCAGCCACACCGAATTGAGCCACGGGAGCGTGCTGGCCCGCTGGCAGGTGGACCAGTTTGGCGACGAATTGCTGGCGGTGGTCAGGGGCACAACCTAGATAGAGATGGCAGGTCTCACGCGGGGAGCTTTTCCTGGACACTTGTCAGGTCTCGCGATCTCCTTGTGCACGGGGGGCTGCTGAGGACCTGTTGGGTCTTTGACGATAGACGGGGATGGGCCGCGTGGCTTCATCCCCGTTGCTTGTCCGGTCCATGGACCTTCTTCGGCTGTCAAAAGACGTACAAGATGAGGATGACGGCGATCCCCCACAGCATGAGATCCAGCAGGAGCGGCCGGTCCGTATAGAGCAGCATCTCCGGCGCGCCCCCTTCCCCTCTTACGTGGATCAGGTACTGGTAGCGAAAGACACCATAGATGACAAAGGGAATGGTCAGCATCATGGCGTAATTGTCGGGCAGGTTCACGGCCGAGAAGGTGTAGATCGAATAGGAGATGACGGCCCCTGTAGTGACCAGGTGACTCATCTCATCCAAAAAGGGAAATGTGTACTCGTTCAGGCTCCTGCGGTGGTCGTTGGCCCCTGCGGCCAGGTAGGACAGCTCGTGACGTCGCTTGCCAATGGCCAGGAAGAGGGCCAGAAAGATGGTGCAGACGTACAACCATGGCGAAAAGCGCTCCGCCTCGGCCACGATCACACCCGCCCCCACGCGCAAGACAAAGCCTGCGGCCACGACCATGACGTCGATGATGACCACGTTCTTGAGGGCAAATGAGTAGGCCACGTTCAGCAACAGATAGGTCACGATGATGAGGCCGAAATAGGGATCCAGCCAGAAGGACAGTGGCAGGCAGACGGCCAGAATGCCCACCGCCGACAGTACGGCGAACCAGGGCTGCATTTGTCCGGATGGCAGAGCCCGTCGCTTCTTCTTCGGATGCTGCCTGTCCTTCTCGATGTCAGCCAGGTCATTGATGATATAAACTGTGCTGGAGACCATGCAGAATAGAATGAAGGCGAAAGTGGTCCTGAGCAGTAGGGGCCAAACGGTCAGCTTCCCGTCAAAGACCAGAGCCGCGAAGACGAAACCGTTCTTGATCCACTGCCGTGGACGCAGGGTTCTGAGCAGGCCGTAGATGTTAGTGTAGAGAAATTGCATAGTTGCTATCTGTGTGACTGGATATATGGCTGTAGCAAGCCCCGTGGACTCTGCAATTGCGTTCGCATGGCTATCTGCAGGAGGCTGCCGACCCGGCACAGATCATACCTGATCCCGTCCCATCCGTCAACTTTGCGCCGGCCAAGGGCGCTGAGGATGCGGGCATCCGACGGCGAAGAGGCGACAGGCTTGTGAGGTTATCGTCCACCGTCGATGGCCTTATAGCTCTTCGGCGATAGCTACCAGTTGGTGAGGTTTCAGGAGGATGATCCGGCCCTCTCTGGATTCGATCAAGCCCTGCTTCCGGAACTTGCTGGTGGTGCGGATGGCGGTCTCGAGGACGGTGCCCGCCATGTCGGCGATGTCCTGGCGGCTGAGGGCTACGGTGATGCGCACTGCCCCGCCTTCCAGGCGTTCGCCAGAGGCAGAGGCCATGCGCAGCAGCACGCGGGCTACGCGCCGCTCCACTCTTTCCACGGCCAGGCTGCGGGTCGTCTCGTGGGCGCGTTGCAGACGACGGCCCAACTCAGCGATCAGCGCCCAGGCCAGGTCGGGATGGGCGCGGACCAGGTCCACGTACTCGGCGCGGCGCAGTCTGAGAGTGACTGCCGGTTCGAGGGCCTGGGCCGTGGCCGGGTACGCGTCGCCGATGAGCACGCCCACCTCGCCCACGATCTGGCCGGGGCCAAAGGTGGCCAGGATGGTCTCGCGCCCGCTTTCGGAGTGTTTGATCACCTTGATCCGGCCCTGGGCGACAAAGACCAGCCACTCGGCGGGCGCGCCTTCGAAAAAGAGGTACTCGTCCTTTTCGTGGCACTGCCGGACAAGCCTACGCGCTACCTCTCCTCGTTCCTCATCGGACAGGGATGCAAAGAGTGGGCTCTGTGCCAGCAGGTCAGATTCCTTCATCGTGCAGGGATTGTATCATGGTCTGGGACGGGAGTCAAGCGGGTTTCCGATGGCCAAGACCGGATCATCCCCTACCAGTTCCAGTCTGCTCCTGCTGATGACAAACCCGGCCAGGATTTTGCCACCAGGACCGGCATGCGCAGGCGTCTGAAACGCGATAGCGCGAGCGGGACGAGAAAGGCCAGAATCACGACGACGAACAGGGGGCGCGTGAAAGCTCTCTTCCCTCGGGCGTTCCCCGTTCCGCGGTTTTCTACGCCGGAACGGCCGTGAGGGTAGGCCCAGGCCCTAAAAAACAAAAGGGCTCCCAACTCAGGGAGCCCTTCCTTGATCCAGAGAGCGGGTGAGGGGACTCGAACCCCTGACAGTCTGCTTGGGAAGCAGATACGCTACCACTGCGTCACACCCGCAACTGCATGCCAATTATAGCCCAAAGGGAGATGAAAGTCAAATGCCAACTACTTTTGCGTGAAGCTCACTTGCACGCTTGCACATGCACCGCCCGAACGTGCGTCGTCTGCTACTGCGCCTCCGTCATACGCTGCCCGGCGACCTGCTACTCGGACCCGGTCTGCCTCAGCGGCTCGACGTTGAACCTGGGACCCACGGTGACCTGCGTGGGAATGGGCACCGACAGGGGATAGGCCCGCCAGAAAAGCTCCGCCGCACAGGAAAAGAGGGCCAGCCCGGCGTGCTGGCGGTGACCGTTGGTCCGGAGATAGAGGCCGACGATCTCCATGTCTTCCATAATCGCCTTCCTGCACTCCGGTTGGGGGCCACATTCGGCCAGGCGAGCCTGCATTTGTTGGCTGAACTCATCGCATGCGGAATCGCGGAGTTGAGGTGTATCCAGCCGCAGATAGGCACTCAGGGTGATGCGACCACGACTGTCGAACGACTGCAACGCTTCCAGATCGCTATCTGGGATCAACGGGACCTCCAGTGTCTCGCGGAAAATGGCAACAGGGACCTTCTATGATACAGCGCTAGGGCGAGCCCGGAAAGTATAGCACACGCGCTGAGGCCGTGTCAAATTAACGGGTAGGATCGGCGTGCCAAAGACACCGGTTTCGAGGTGGACAGCCTCCGGAGCAGGCCACAGGGTCACAGCCTACGGTCTGGCGTATCCGGGTCTTTTGGCACTTGGTAGTGATCCGTGAGGTTAGCCACCGGCGCGCTCGGTGCTACCAGGAAACCAGAACCTCGTTACTCTGAACGGAGCGCAGCCGAGTGAAGAATCTGCCCTGTGCACAGAAGAGATGCTGAGCGCAGCGAAGCATGACGGGATCGCCAGACGCAGGTTTGCCGCTTTCATAGTGAGTGGCGCGCATGCGCAATCGCCTTGCTACCAAGAAACAAAGCTGTCATTCTGAACGAAGTGAAGAATCTCAGTTGGGGAT
>CBDUWJ010000235.1:0-4893 GCA_965370895.1 uncultured Anaerolineae bacterium
CAGCTTGCAGATGCGGCGCTCCATGTCGGCCGAGTTGTAGATGTTCTCGATGCCCGAGGTTTCTGGAGCTGCCGTGGCAAAGACCTGCACTCCCTCTTGTTTCAGTTCGTCCAGCAGCGGGAAGTCGTCGGGGTGCAGCCGGGTGACGACAGCCACACTCACCCCCATGCGCCGGAGGGCCACGCTACCGTAGTAGACGGCTCCGCCGGAGGCAATCTCGCTTTTGCCATCCACCACCAGTTTGTCTTTGGCAAAGTGGCCGATCATCATGATATCAACGTCGCACATCGTGCTTCAACCTCTCATAAGAACGGGTAGTCTCCCTGCAACGTGTTGATGGCTTGTAGTCAGGCAGGAAGCGAAGTGGAGTGCCGTCAAAACGCCAATCCGCTACGCTCCGTGGCTTACTACGAACATCGCCAACGCAATGGCGGGAGACTGTGAAAGAACGGCTTGCAAGAAAAAGACTTGCGCAGCGGTAGACGCAAGCCTACGTGAAACGTGAACCGTGAGACTATTGCACCGCTTCATACAACGCCAGGATGTTTTCGAGGGACGTTTCGGGCATGACGTTGTTGGTAGGGGCCAGGATGAACCCACCTCCCTGCCCCAGCACCCGGCACAGCCGCGCGACCTCGGCGCGCACCTCATCGGGCGTGCCTTGCGATAGGACGGTTTGAATGTCCAGCGCGCCGTGGAAACAAAGCGTGTCGCCAAAATCCCGCTTCAGTCCAGCGGGGTCCATGCCGTTGGCCGATACCTGGATGGGATTGAGGATGTCCACCCCCATCTCGATGAAATCGGGTATCAGGCGGCGGACAGCACCGCAGGTGTGGTACATGACCCGCTGCCCGTACTCCTTGGCCTGGGTGATGAAACGCTGCAAGCTGGGCTTAACGAACTGGCGGAACATCCTGGGGCTGATCATAAGCCCGTCCTGCACGCCAACGTCGTCGGCGATGAAGTAGATGTCGGTGAGATCGCCCACGGCCTCCATAATGCGCCGGTCGAACTCAAAGTAGAACCGCTCCACCCGTTCGATGATGGCCTGCGCCAAGTCGGGATTCAGCGCCAGGTCCGTCATGAACTTTTCCATGCTGCGCAGGAACATGGCCAGGCGCAGGACACCGGTAGCGTTAGGCCCAGGATCGCGGATGACGAGGGCGTACTCGCCCAAGGCTTCGCAGGTGGGACGCAGGCCCTCGTAGTCGAACCAGTCGGGGTCGGGCCAAGGGTGAGCTTCGACGTCGGCGACGGTTTGAGCATCGGCCAGCGGCGGTTCGACGACCTCTTCAAACGGACCGATCATACGCTTGCGGAGGCCCCACCAGTCCATCCAACTGCCGTCGTCAAGAGCGGGCAGGGGTGGCCCGATGTAGTCCGGCCAGACGGAGCGCAAGTCAACACCCAGGGCCTGCCAGACGCCTTCGTCATCGTGCACGCCAAAGTGAGCGCGCAGGTTGTCGGTGACGGGAGACAAGGCCCACAGGTCCACTGGCACGCGGTCAGGTTCAACGTGATTGATGGTAGCCAACACCCGTTGCTTGCTATTCATCTTGCGAAACCTCGCTCCAGATCAAGGAATCCATGAGGTTCTGCTGCCGTCCATAGTAAAGACAGCCTTGGATTCTGCTCTGTTTGCAAAGAATCTCAGCCCCTCACCCCGCAATCCACTGACTTCATTTCCTCGTCTTTTTCCTCTCTGTCCCGCTCTTTTCCTCTGGGGCGGCTTGGTGCACTTTCCACCGCTCCTCCGCGCGCCGTTCCAGTCGCTCGCTGATGGGCGCTAGCAGGGCCAGCAAGATCGTGGACATCACCGTGGTATAGATGGCTATGAAGTAGACACCGACCCCCACTGCCATGCCTATGGCTGCCACTAGCCAGATCGTGGCGGCTGTGGTCAACCCCCGGATGTGCCTTTTGGTCTGCAACAGGGCACCCGCGCCCAAGAAACCCACCCCCGTGACGATTTGAGCGGCAACGCGGGCTGTGTCGTGGGATGAGCCCTGCACGGAGAAACCCTCGATGGACAGAATGGTAAAGAGACAGGAGCTGATGGCGATCATCATATTCGTGCGCAGGCCGGCAGGGTGCCCTCCCCACACCCGCTCCAAGCCAACGACGGCGCCCAGGAAGGCAGCCAGAGAAACCTTTATGGCCGCGTCCCAACTCAACGATTGCAGGTAGATCACCCAGTCTGGACTCGTGCTCACGCATCCCTCCACCTTCAGGAGTTCAACACCCCGATGGCGCTGGCAAGGTTGGCCGGCTTTCGTTTTGCAGGCGAAACATGCTCCAGACTGCCGGAGGAGCCTCTGGGCTGGACAGTCTCTCCGTTGGGGACACGGGCATCGTCGGGCTGGACAAGCAAAGGGCGATAACGCAAACGTTCGCCGGGGCCCCATCAACTCAAACAGCCACCGGACGAGACACTATGCCCAGAGCAGTGACTTTTCCGTTGCTGGGTCGAAGAACTGTACTTTGTGGGTATTGAAGTCCAGCCTCACATTCTGGCCCATCTTCAAGCCCAGCGTCGGGTCGGCCAGCACATGGATGCTGGCTTTGCCGATGTGCATGTTAATCAGGTCGTCGCGGCCCAGCGGTTCGACGATGAATACCTCGGCGGGGGTGCCCTCGTCGCCGGCGGTCACGTCTTCGGGGCGGATGCCCAGGATGACCTTGCCTTCCCCGGCCGCCTTTTCGCCCCGCTCCGAGGGAACCACCACGTCAAAGCCCTCCCTGCGGGCGTGATATTCGCCGTTCTCGCGGACCACTTCCACCTCCAGAAAATTCATGGGCGGATTGCCCACGAAGCCAGCGACAAACAGGGTGCGCGGCCGATCGTACAGCTCATCCGGCGTGGCATGGGCCTGCAGCTTGCCATCTTTCATCACCGCCACACGGTCGGCCATAGTCATCGCTTCCACCTGGTCGTGGGTGACGTAAATGGAGGTGATGCCCAGTTCCATCTGCAAGCGTTTGATCTCGCCACGCATGGAAAGCCGCAGGCGGGCATCGAGGTTCGACAGTGGCTCATCGAACAACAGTAACTGGGGCTCTTTGACCAGTGCCCGGCCCAGGGCCACGCGCTGCTGCTGGCCGCCAGAGAGCTGGGCCGGCTTGCGGTCCATCAGATGGCCGATGCCCATCATGTCCGCTACCCGCTGCGCCTGCTTTTGCATTTCGTCTTTGGGGACTTTTTTGAGCTTGAGCGGGTAGCTGATGTTCTGGAAGACGGTCATGTGAGGGTAGAGCGCGTAGCTCTGAAAGACCATGCCGATGTTGCGATCTTTGGGCGCCACGTGATTGACCACCTGGCCATCAAAGCGGATAAAGCCATCGGTCGGCTTGTAGATGCCCGCCACCATCAGCAGCGTGGTCGTCTTCCCGCAGCCAGAAGGCCCCAGAAAGGCCACAAACTCGGCATCCTTGATGTCCAGGTTCATCGAGTCGGCCCCCACCACGTTGCCCCACCGTTTAGTCAGGTTTTCAAGTTCAACTTTCATCGTTTTCTCCTTGCGTATTGCGTGATGGAAGACGTAACATTCACGCCTTACCCATCACGTTTCACGTTTTACGTACCACCCTTGCTCCCGCCAGCGTAGACGCTGAGCAGCATCTCCTGGGTAAAGATGAAAAAGATCAACACCGGGATGAGCTGGAACATCCCCAGGGCAGCGATCATGTTCCAGTTGGTCGGTGCGGTATCGCTCATCAACTGCCTCATATAGACCGGCAGGTTGGCTACCTTGGTGCCGACCGTAAACGTAAACGGGATCAGAAAGGCGGACCAGCCGGTCAGGAAGGTAAAGATGGCCAGCGCAGCCAGACCAGGTTTGATCTGGGGAATGATGATCTCCCACCACACTCGAAAGCGCGAAGCGCCGTCGATCAGCGCGGCGCGTTCCATGTCCCAGGACAGGTTGTCGAAAAAGCCCTTCATCAGCCATATCCCGAGCGGCAAATCCAGAGCGATCATCACCAGCACCACCCCCCCAACAGTGTTGTAGCCGATCCCCGCACCGATCGCCGGAATCTTGGAGAGAAAGTTCAGCACGAAAAAGATGGCGATGAGCAGCGTGACGCTGGGGAAAGCGTGCAGAAGGAGCGTCAGGGAGAGGAAACCCTTGCGCCCGGCAAAGTTCATCCGTGACAGGGAATAAGCCGCCATGGACGAGACAAAGCCGACGCCGATGACCATGCCCACCGCCAGAACGAACGAGTTCAGGGTGACGCGCCAGATGGCCGGGTCGGTCAAGAAACTCCAGTTGCTCAAGGTCCACCCGCCGATGTTGCCCGCGGCATCTATGGGGAACAAACCCTCGGTGCGGTAGGAAAAGGTAGCGACAATCAGCCAGGCATAGCCGAGCACAATGGGTGAAATGCTGAGGACCAGCAGGACGTAAGGTAGTGTCCGGCCCAGGAAGCGCTTGACGCCAGATTGCGATCCGCTTTCAAAAGTTACCGTAGTCATTGGGGCTCCTCCTTATAGCACGTCAATCTTGGGTTCCTGCACCAATTCGTTGAAGCGGAAGACGCGCAGGTAGATGATGGACATCGCGATGCCAATGATCACCAGGACGAATCCCCAGGCCGCGCCGTAGCCCCATTGGTTATGGCCAAAGTAGGTTTTCAGCGCTCGCTTATACGCCGTGAGCGCCCACACTTCGGTGGTGTACAAACCCGGCCCACCCTCGGTCAGCAGCAAGATGTACTCAAAGGAAGTGAGCAGCGAAAGGGTCTGGTAGGTGGTCACGAACAGCAAGGGCCATCTGATCAACGGCAGGGTGATGTCGCGAATGGTCTGCCAGGTGGAGGCGCCGTCCACCTTGGCGGCGGTGATAAGGTCTTTGGGAATCGCCTCGATGGCCGAACTGAAGAGGATCAGGCCAA
>CBDUWJ010000236.1:0-4869 GCA_965370895.1 uncultured Anaerolineae bacterium
CCATAGCCCACCAGGTTGAAGCCAAGCTGGTCGAGGTAGGGTGTCAGTCCGGCGGCTTCCAGGTAGCGGGATACGACTGTCGAACCAGGGGCCAGGCTTGTCTTGACATAGGGGGGTACCCTCAGGCTTCGCTCCACCGCTTTCTTGGCCAGCAAGCCGGCGCCGAGCATCACCGACGGGTTGGAAGTGTTGGTACAACTGGTGATGGCGGCGATGACCACCGCACCGTGTTCCAGAGTTGCCTCATCCTTGCCATCGGAGGAGGGCACCGTCACAGAGCGGGCCACCTCTTCTTCGCTCAGGTCAAAGCCCCGCTGAACGGTAGGCGCTCGTAACCCCGTCTGGAACGCGGATTTCATTTCACGCAAAGGAATGCGGTCCTGGGGCCGCTTAGGGCCGGCCAGGCTCGGTTCCACCGTGCCCAGGTCCAGCGTCAAGGTACTGGAGTAGATAGGTGTTGGTGTACTGTCGGTGCGAAAAAGGCCCTGGGCTTTGGAATACACTTCTACCAGATCCACCAGCTCGGCGGGACGGCCGGTGCTGCGCAGGTAGCGTAGTGTCTCTTCGTCCACCGGGAAAAAGCCCATTGTCGCGCCATATTCGGGGGCCATGTTGGCAAGGGCGGCCCTGTCGGGCAGGCTGAGGATACCCACGCCGGGGCCATAATACTCGACGAACTTGCCTACCACGCCCTCTTGGCGCAACAGTTGGGTGGCGGTCAGCACCAGATCGGTGGCAGTCGCCCCCTCGGGCAGCTCACCCTCGAGCTTCATGCCAAAGACCTCCGGCGGCAGCATGGTGATCGGCTCGCCCAGCATGGCCGCCTCGGCCTCGATGCCTCCCACGCCCCAACCCATAACCCCCAGGCTGTTGATCATAGTCGTGTGCGAATCGGTACCCACCAATGTGTCCGGGAACGCAACCCACCCGCCGGAGGACTCCTGCCGCCTGGTCACCACGGTGGCCAGGTACTCCAGGTTCACCTGGTGGACGATGCCAGTAGCCGGTGGCACCACGCGAAAGTTGTCAAAGGCATTCTGCGCCCAGTGCAGGAACTCGTAGCGCTCGCGATTGCGCTCAAACTCGCGCTGGGCATTGAAATCGAGTGCCGCAGCGCTGCCGAACCTGTCCACCTGCACCGAGTGATCGATCACCAGGTCCACGGGCACCTGGGGATTGATGCGACCGGGGTCGCCGCCCAGCCGGTGCATGGCCGAGCGGAGCGCTGCCAGGTCTACCACTGCTGGCACACCCGTAAAATCCTGAAGGATCACTCGGGCCGGCCTGAAGGGCAGCTCGGTCGAACCTGGGGATCGGGCATCCCATTGGGCCAGGTTCACCACGTCGTCTTCGGTGATCTCCCGAGCATTGCACTGGCGCAGGAGGCTCTCCAGCCACACACGGATGGAAAAGGGCAGGCGGTCCAGATCAGCCAGTCCCAGATCAGCGAGCCGGTCCAGGCGATAAATGCTCACCGGTCCGGCCGACGTCTCCAGTGTTGTGCGAGCGCCAAAGGGATCAAGAACGGTCATGCGATTCTCTCTTTCTTCCACATCGATAAGGCCACCCCGAGGTGGGGAGTCACTGCTTGGCTAGGATGGCAGTGACCTCTCCCCCGGCATCGCTCGGGGGTTCTAGTAGTAGCCAAGCCCCATGCCCAGCTCTTCGTCGTAGCCCAACTCGTCCTTGGCGTCATCACTCATCATGGACGGGTGCCAGAGCGGTTTCCAGACGAGGTCCACATCGGCATCCAAGATGTCTTCGAGCGCCCCCAGCTCCCGCTTGATCTCACGGATGATCTCGGGTCCCAATGGGCAGCCGGGGCTGGTCAGAGTGAGATCCACATGGACGTGCCCCTTCTCGTCATCCAGATCCACGCCGTAGATCAATCCCAGGTCCACTATGTTCATGCCTATTTCGGGATCTTCTACATTCTCGAGCGCTTCCAAAACTCTGCTGGTGGTCGTCATAAGCTACACTCCCTTGAACGTACCGCGTATTTCGTGTTTCGCATTGCGCAACGCAATACAAGCACGCAGCAGGCACTGCGTCTAGTCCACATCCACCAGGATGTCATCCCCCTCGATCTTGACCTCGAAGGTGGGGATGGGGATGATGGCCGGCAGGGTCCTGACCGCACCGGTCCGCACGTTGAACCGGGCCCCGTGGCGCGGACACTCGATCTCATCGCCGAGCAGGTACCCTGCGCCCAGCGGGCCGTCATCGTGGGTGCAAACGTTGGCGATGGCATAGACTTTGCCATCTACGTTGCACAGGGCCACGTCCTCGTCCCCAATCTGGACAACGGTGACCCGACCCGGGGAAACGTCACTTAGCTTTGCCGCTTTCACATATGTCACTTCCTACCTCCAGATACAGAATACGGATGAACACAAATGGACACGGATTTCTGTGATTTCCTGTGTCCATGTTCGCTCCGGTCAGCTCGCAGACCCAGGTCAGAGACCCTTTGCGGTCATTGTCACAGGCTTGACGCCTGAACTTGGCCTGCGGACCAATGTTGGGCTAGAGGCCGACATGTCGCAGTGGGCGATTTCGGAGAGGGGCTTGCGCCACCAAGCGGGTTATCGGCACATCACCACTCCTCGTCGGGTTCGTTTTCTTGCTGCCAGCTATCCAGGCCATAGGCACCGACCTTGACCACTTTCAACGGCAGCAGGGCGCACTTGAGCCGCACCGGTCCCAGATCAATGCCCAGCTCATCCAGCATGTCCTCTTTGGTCAGGGCCTTGATCTCCTCAAGCGTCTGGCCGATGAGCATGTCGGTGAGCATCGAGGCAGATGCCTTGCTGATGGCACAGCCCACGCCCGAGAAGCGCACGGCTTTTACCGTCTGGCCATCATCCTCCAGTTGGATGTCAAAGCGCACCTGGTCGCCGCACAGCGGATTGTTCTCCTCGTGGGTGATATCGGGGTTCTCCAGTGTGCCATAGTTGTGTGGATGGGTGTAATGTTCCAGGATCTCTTCTCGATAAAAGTCATCCATGATTTCTGTCTTCCTCTGCGCTAGGATCTCTGCGAAAGCCCAAGCATGTCGCCGTCAGGATCATGGACAGCAGCCAGCAGCGCGCCCCAGGGCTTCTGCGTCGGCGGGTATCTCACTGTGGCACCCATGGCCATCAGCCGGTCGAACGTGGCCTGAATGTCGTCCACCGTGAACCACAGAGTCACTCCCGTGCCAGAGCCCTCCTGAACCGACTCCACCTGGTCGAATCCCAGGTAGACGTGTCCCAGTGGTTGGCCCATGTGACGCGGCGACCGCTCAAACGGTCCGAGCTGGAATGCATCCTGATAGAAGTTTGCCAGCTCCTCCATACGTTCGGTGAAGATGATCACCGTTTCCAGCAAGGCGCCTTGCTCCGCATCTTGCGCTTTCTCCATTTCGCACGTGCCCCCATGTTGATTCGCAGAGTCCCAGTCCCCCCGGCAAACTGCGTCTATCGTTTGAGTTTGGCCAGATAGCGCTGGCGAAACTGGGCCACCTTGGGCGCGATCACCACCCGGCAATACGGCTGTCCGGAGTTCTGCCTGTAGTACTCCTGGTGGTAGTCCTCTGCCCTGTAGAAAGCTGAGAATGGCGCGACCTCCGTCACGATGGGATCATGCCAAACTCTTGCCGCATCGAGCTCCCGGATAAGCTGCTCGGCCACTGCCTTCTGTTCGTCGGTACGGTGGAAAACTGCCGAGCGGTACTGGGTACCCACATCCGCGCCCTGCCGGTTCAGCGTCGTCGGGTCGTGGACAGTGAAGAATACCTCGAGTATCTCCTTGAAGGTGATCACTTCCGGGTCAAACGTGATCTGGATCACTTCTGCGTGGCCCGTGGTTCCGGCGCACACTTGATGGTACGGCGGGTTCGCCACTCCACCGCCCGAGTACCCTGATTCCACCTTTTCCACGCCCTGTAGTTGCTCAAAGACGGCTTCCAGACACCAGAAGCAGCCGCCTCCCAGCGTCGCGACCTCTTTGCCGAGAGTTGGGGGAAGCGATGGATTGTGTTGTCGATTGATAGACATAGTACCTCGACTTGGATTTGTGCGTTGGTGGCTGCAGCCGCCGGCTGGGGCACCCTCCACCTATGCAAGAGGACGCCCCATCAATTGAAATGCTGGGTGATGGGAACTCCTAGCTCTTTGCAGACCCGTTGACTATTGGCAAGGTGTTCTTCCGTTGATCGGGCATACTCCAGACACCAGAGCAACTGGTAGACCGGGCGGCGCAGCTCATAAAGGGGCTCAACCGCGTGAATTGTCTCATATGCCTGCCAAAAGCCTCCGTCCGCCACGCCTGTCCAGAAATCGAAACGTGCCAGGTCCGTTGACGAACAGACTCGTCAGGCTGGTGCGCGCCACATTGGCAGCGGCCTACGAGATTTCCCAGATTCGCATCTTACCATCCGCGGCCCCGACCGCCAGCCACCGGCCATCGGGTGAGAGAGCCATCCCGTTCACCGCCTTGGTGCTGATGGGAAGTTCGGCCCGCAGCGCCCAGTCCTCCGCCGACCAGAGCTGAACCTTGCTCTCCATGCTGAGAGCGATGGTCTTTTCGTCCGGGGAGAACGCCATGCCGCGGACGCCGGCCGGCGGCCAGAGCGTCCGCGCTGTCTGCCAAGTCTCCGTGTCCCAGAACTTGATGGTCTGCTCGTGGCCCAGCGACACCAGGAAGTATCCCTCGCTGACGAACGTCAGTGACCCGACGGCGATCTTGTGACCCGATAGGGTCGCAAGCGATGACCCTGAAGGCAGCGACCAGAGTAGGATGTCGTCCCCCAGCCCGGCTGTGGCCAGCATCTTGCCATCCGGGGAGAAGGCAACGGATGACAGGTTCTTCTTGCTGGCCCTGATGTCG
>CBDUWJ010000237.1:0-4821 GCA_965370895.1 uncultured Anaerolineae bacterium
AATTCCTACCGGCGACGCGACGGCTGACCAACCTGCGGGCAGCACAGGGGCTGGACGTAATGACAGTGGATGTACAGGATGTGTATGATGAGTTCAGCAGTGGCCTGCTCGACCCTGGGGCCATACGAGATCTGCTCGCCTACGCGTCCGCCGAATGGCAGGTAATACCGACCTATGTTCTGCTCGTGGGTGATGGGACGATAGACTACCACGACCACCTGGGGAATGGTTGGCACAACTTCTTGCCTGCCTATCCGGCAGATGTCGAACTGCGCGTTGGCCCCGAGCCGGCTGAGACCGCGTCGGACAACGAGCTTGATCCTGGAGGCGATCTACCCCTCTACCAGATGGGCCGGTTGCCGGTGAGCACCTTCGAACAGACCCAAGCCTTGATCACCAAAATCGTCAACTATGAGAGGGCGCCATCGCCGGGCTTTTGGAACCGGCGTGTGCTCATTGTAGCTGACAACGATGACTCGGCTGGTGCGTTCACAGAGTACGGCGATCAGTTCTATCAAAGCCTGTTGGAGCCGTTGCTGGGGGACCGCATCTATCTGGCGACGGAACCGAACCAAGCGCATGAATACGATAACGACCCGCGAGACGCTACCGGCCTGGAAGCGGCTCGGGCCGCTATCCGCGATCGGTTCACCGCCGGACGGCTGATGGTGACCTACCTGGGCCACAGCTCCCACTCACAGTGGGCTCAGGAGGTCCTGCTGCATCGGGACCGGGTTCCAGAACTGCAGAGCGGGGGCAAGCTGCCGGTGGTGCTGTCCATGACATGCTACACAGGCGCGTTTCAGTTTCCCTCCTATTCGCCTCTGGACGAGCGGCTGGTCCTCGAGCCTGGAGGTGGGGCGGTGGCGGCCTGGGGAGCCACAGGGGCGGCGGTTGCGACGGGACATCAGCACCTGGCTAAGGGTTTTCTCGATGCCGTGCAGGGCACGGAATCGGCAACGTTGGGTGCTGCGACCTATGCGGGCTTGTTGGAGTTGTACAACCAGGCCCCAGCAAACCGTGATCTTATTGATACCTACGTGCTGCTGGGGGACCCTGCCATGTCCCTGAATCGGTTCAGCGGGACTCTGTACAACGCCTATCTGCCGCTGGGGCTAAGAGGACGGTAGACACCATCCCGGACAGTGGTGTCAACCGCCTCGCATCAGTAGGCAAGTAGCGCGTGCAATGGGGCCGGCCTGGTGCTTTTTGGCAGACTGCATCCGGGGCCGCCTTGTCGTTACCCGCGGCGCCCGCGCCGAATCTCTCTTGCGCCAGTCGCTCGCGTGTGACCTGGACGGTGGCTGTATCATCATCCGCTACCAGGAGAACTTTGTGGGTCGTGAGCATACCCTACTCTGGATTGCTGTCCACCTGGTGGGAACCAGCGGGCGCGGGTGCCAAGACCTGGCCAGATGGGAAAGCACCATGGGCACGCCGCCGTCGCGCTCTGTCAGCCAGGCTTTGCTTGCGTTGTGGGGCTGGGGGTGGCTTTGGTTTCTGTCCTTTGGTTCTTCTTTCCGGTTGCGCTGGCTCGGCCGTTCCGCCCGTTGTCGGTTACATAAAAGCCCGGCCCCTTGAATATGATGGTTGGTTGTGACAGGAGCCGATGCACTTGATGGTGCCCGTTGGGGCAGGTGCTGGGCCGGGCGTCTCCGAACCGCTGCAACTTGTCAAAGTGTATTCCACATTCCAGGCACTCGTATTCATAAATCGGCATGATAATCTCCGGATGACCGCGCCTAGCGCGGCCTCTCAGTCAATACAATGGGCACGATCTGTTGCTGACCGTCCCGCCAGATGGTAACCTCGATCGTCTGTCCCACCTCAGTTGCTGTGTCCACGTGCCGGATCAGGTCACGCCCCGTGGCGACGGGCTGGCCGTCAATGGCCGTCAGAATGTCGCCTCCGATCGGCAGGAGAAGGTGGCCGATCCAGACCTGTTGCTGCCCGCCGCGCAAGCCGGCCACCTGAGCCGGGCTGCCAGCGGCTGTCTCGACGATCAGCACGCCCTCTGTCGCCGGCACGTCCATCCCGGCCTCCTGCAGAGTGCGTGTTCGTTCTGGGGTCAGGTCCCACAAGAGGCTGATACCGAGCCAGGCGTGTGGGTAGTAGCCGCGCAGAATCAACTCGGGCACTACCCGGCGGACCGTGTCTACCGGAATGGCAAAGCCGATCCCGGCCGAGGCCCGGCTGGGGCTAAAGATGGCCGTATTCACCCCGATGAGTTGACCTGACAGATCCAACAGAGGCCCCCCAGAGTTTCCCGGGTTGATGGCTGCGTCGGTCTGGATGATCTCTCCGATAAAGCGCTCGTCAGGGCTCTCGATCACCCGGCCCAGGGCACTCACGACTCCTACGGTCAGCGTCCGCTCGAAGCCGAAAGGGTTGCCGATGGCCACCACAAACTGGCCCACGCGCAGGTTTTCCGACTCCCCCAGCGGGACCGGCTGGAGCAGGTCCGGACGTGCGTCTACTTTGATCACTGCCAGGTCGTTGGAAGGATCGGCGCCCACAAGCTCGGCCGGGAGCATTGTCTCGTCGGGCAGGGTGACGAACAGCTCCTCGGCGTTGTGGACCACGTGATAGTTGGTGATGATGTGCCCCTCCGTATCATAGACAATGCCAGACCCGGTGCCCTCCTGCGGTACAGGCTGGAAGAAGAAATCGTGTACGTAGCTGCGGTTGGTGATGTTCACCACGCCTGCGCCGGAGCTCTGGTAGACCTGAATGACCTGTTCCTGCAACAGCGCCATCCTCTCGAGCGGGGGGACGGGGGCTTCCGTCGGCACCGGCGTGACCGTGGGCGTGGGTACCATGGTGGGAATCGGGGTGGGAGTCAGCATATGAGACAGGGTGTTGGGCAAGGAACAGCCCAGCAGGGCCGTACCCAGCACCAGCAATATGACCCACATCTTCTGCCTTGTCAGCATGGTTGCCCCTTCAGCTCACGGCTGTCGCTGCGGTTACTGGTCACAGCCTTCCTGGAGGGTGGCCATGTTTGTCAGTAGCCGGACCTCCCGTTCGACCCAAGCAGGGCTGGCTTCGTGTCGCTCCGGCTGGGCAGGCTCGGTCTGAAGAGCCAGGATCCGCTGACGCATTTGGAGGATGACTTCGATGCCGGGCACGTTCACGCCCAATTCCTTCAGGCGGCGGATGCGACGCAATTCGGCAAGCGCCGCGCCGGTGAGGGGCGCCGCAACCAGCCCCTGCGCCATGCATCGTCGCACATGATAGCGGGAGAGCCCGGTCTGCCGGACGGCCATGCTCACGGATATGTAGGTTTTCTTCGGATTGCGTGTGGTCACGAGTCCGGTGCCTCCCTACCTCGTCGAGCGCTGTCCCGAAGTTCTTCGAACAGCTCTTGCTGTCGCGGTGTCAGGCTCGCCGGCAGGCGGATCTCGAGCTTGGCATAGAGGTCGCCATGCTGATCAGACTCGCGCAGCCGGGGCATCCCCTTGCCCCCCAACCGGAAGGTGCGCCCATTCTGCGTCCCGGCCGGGATGGTGAGGACCACATCTCCCGTCATGGTCGGCACTGGAACTTTGCCACCAAGCACCATGCTATAGAGGTCCGCTCGCACAGTCGTGTAAAGATCATCGCCCCTGCGCTCAAAGCGAGCGTCGGGCAGGACGGTAACCTTCAGGTACAGGTGACCGGCTGGTGCGCCGGCTGTTCCAGGCGAGCCCTCACCACTCATCCGCACGCGTGTGCCTGTCTTGGAGCCAGGCGGGATCCTGACCTCCAGGCGCTGGCCGTCCTTCTGGAGGACGCGGCTTGTGCCGTGGTACGCTTCCTGTAGCGTGATTTCTACTGGCTGTTCATAGTCCTGACCCCGTTGAGGTTGCACCTGGTATTGAAAGCCGCCAGCGCGAGGGCTGCCACTCATCCCGCCAAAGACCTGGCTGAAAAAGTCAGAGAAGGCGCCGCCACCAAAGAGATCCTCCAGGTCCTCCGGGGTGCTGTGCCGGACGTGCACGCGCTCTCCGGGTTGGCCGCTGGTCCAGCGGCTCCAGTCATATTCCCCCTGCCCGCCGCCCCGCTGCTGCCAACGCTGCCAGTCACTTCCCAGTTGGTTGTATTTGCGTCGTTTCTCCGGGTCGGAAAGCACCTCGTGGGCTTCGTTGATCTCCTTGAAGCGCTCCTCCGCCCGGGGGTCGTCTGGGTTGACGTCGGGGTGATGTTTCCGGGCAAGACGGCGAAAGGCCTTTTTGATCTCCTTGTCCGTTGCGTTCTTCTCAACGCCCAAGGTTGCGTAATAGTCTCTATAGTCCATGCGGATGCTCCGATCCAGAGCCCGTTTTCGGCAACCTGTGGCCCTCGTAGTCGCGGGTTGCCAACGATGCCGGGTCCCTGGGAATGGCTAGATTGCTACGACTACCTTTGCTGGGCGGAGCAGTTGGGCGCCCAAGCGGTACCCTGGTTCCAGGACTTGGGCCACTGTGTCTGGGGCAGCGTTGACGCTGCTGTGCCCAATGGTGGCAACTGCCTCGTGCCAGTTTGGATCAAAGGGCTGACCCTCAGCCTCGATCGGTTCTGCCCCTTCTGCTTTCAGGAGCTGCAGCGCCTGCCGGTGAGTCAGTTCGACGCCCTGGCGTAGTGCTTGATCATTGCCCGCCGGAGATGCCAACGCCCGCTCCAGGTCGTCCACGACCGGTAAAAAGGCGTCCAGCAGTCGCTGGCGCTCGGTTTCGACCTGGTCGTGGGCCAGCCGCCGCTGGCGCTTGCGGTAGTTGTCCATGTCCGCTTGCAGTCGCAGAGCCCGGTCGCGCCACTTTTCTACTTCGCCTTCAGTATCCAGGTCGACCGTGTCCACGTCGA